>JAUWYG010000173.1 GCA_030615945.1 Candidatus Bipolaricaulota bacterium
ATCTCCATCTTGACCTTGGCACCGGTCGCCATCGCTGCCCCACGTGCACAGTCCTTTACTTTCTCTAAGAGCTCATCGCAGTAATCATCGTCCATTGCCCGTACGTAGAACAGCGCCGCCGAATGATCGGGCACTATATTGGGGGCTGCTCCCCCGTCTGTGATGATTCCGTGTATCCGAGCGCTGTCCACCGTATGCTCCCGCAGTGCGTTGATAGCGTTGAAGGTCTGGAGCGTGGCCTCCAGCGCGTTTATCCCCTTATCCGGAGAACCGGCGGCGTGAGAGGACTTGCCGAAGAACTCGATCGAAAGTTTCCGGCGAGCAAGCGCGTGCTTCCATAGCACGGTTTGACCTGAGGGGTGGAACATCATCGCCACATTCACAGTGTCGAATACGCCAGCCTCGGTGAGAATCACCTTTCCGCCACCGCCCTCTTCACCTGGTGTGCCTATGAGTTGGATTGTTCCCGGGAACTCCCTCATTCCCTTGACGATCCCTAGCGCCGCTCCCAGGCTAGCAGTGCCGATCAGGTTGTGTCCGCAGGCATGACCTAACTTCGGAAGAGCGTCGTACTCAGCGAGAAAGGCAACGGTAGGACCTTCCTCCGATCCGATGTAGGTGGCGCGAAAAGCCGTCTCCAACCCTCCGATAGGCTTTTCTACCTTGAACCCGGCCTCTGCTGCGGCTTCAGAGAGCCACTGCGAGGACATGACCTCCGCAAATTGTGTTTCAGGGTGCTTGTGGATCATTTCCGCAAGCTCAATAAGCTGTGGGCTCAGTTTATCGATCGCATCCTGAACGGCTCTTTTTTTCGTCTTGATCATCTGTTCATTCATCGCTTACCCCTTTTTAAGTCGCTTTTTACCCAACATCAGAGCCTGTTGCGCAACCCTCTTTTTGCCGTTTATTTACTCATTTCACCGCGGAGACGAGAGAGGTCGCTTGGGAAATTGAGAGATTGGAAGATTGAATAATCGGGAGATTGAGATGTTAAATCACTCAATCTCTCACTCGTTAAATCACTCAATCCCTCCCTCTGCGTTCTCGGCGAGTTCTGCGGTGAAGGCTTCTGTTTCATAAAAGGAAGGTGTTTGCAACAGCCTCATTAGTCAGAGTAGAGGTGACAGGCAACACGGGTTCCACCAGCTAATGTGGTGCTTTGTGGTTCCTTCTTGCGGCATACCTCGCCGATTATCTCTGGACACCTTGGGTGAAACCGGCATCCTGGCGGGGGATCAATTGGACTCGGCACCTCTCCGTGCAAGACCTTTCTCTTAGCTGCTTTGGGATTGGGTTTGGGGATCGCTGCTAGCAGCGCACGTGTGTAGGGGTGTTTGGGGTCTGCAAAGAGCGTATCGGAGTCCGCGGTCTCCACGATCTTACCCAGGTACATCACGGCCACGCGGTCGCTGACGTGCTTGACCACGCTTAGATCATGGGCGATGAAGAGGTAAGTGAGGTGCAGTTCATCCTGCAGATCCATCAGCAGGTTGAGGATCTGGGCCTGGATACTGACGTCGAGGGCAGTCACCGGCTCGTCGCAGATGAGAAACTCAGGTTCTACGACGAGGGCGCGGGCGATGCCCACCCGTTGGCGCTGTCCGCCGGACATCTCGTGTGGATAACGGTTCAAGAAACGCCGCGACAGACCGGCGAGTTTCATCACCTCGACCAATCTCTTCTCCAGGTTCGCTTTTGACACCAGTCTATGAATGCGCAGCGGTTCGCTGACGATCTGCCCGGCCGTCTTCCGTCTGTTGAGTGAGGAGCTGGGATCCTGAAATATCATCTGGAGACTACGCCGCATCCTCTTCAGTTCTTTCCCTCTGATCTTTGCGAGGTCTTTATTCGCGTACCTCACTTCGCCGGCAGTCGGTTCGATCAGACGAGCGATCACCCTGCCTGTGGTGGTCTT
>JAUWYG010000121.1 GCA_030615945.1 Candidatus Bipolaricaulota bacterium
ATGCCACGCTACATCGAAACCTTCCCCACAGTGCACGTGCACAACGAGGCCTCACTCGGCTACTCGATCGTCGAGGTCCGCCACCGACTTAGGTCCGAACTTTCCGGTGCCTCCCAGGAGGAGATCATCCACTTGGTACGCAAAAAAGGGAAGGAGGCGGTTACTGAGACCTACCATCAGCGCCTCTTCTCCTACGGTGGGGACTCGGTACCGATTAAGCCATCGTACATCGAGGGGACTGAGGTCCTCTGTCACGATACAACCTTCCTCGATGAGCAGGACCGCAAGGAGTACAAGCACGCCACCCTGGCCGAGGCGATCACCACAGCAAGAGCGGCAGGGGTGAAAAAAGAGCTGATATGTTTCCATATCTCCAGCCGCTATAAGACAAAGTTAAAGGAGATCGCGGCCGCAAGCGGGCACTACGAGGGACTCAACTTTAAGGTGACCCTCGTACCACCGGGGCGGATCTTCGCCATCGACTGACCCAGGCTTTTTGGCTCCTTGTTATTTTGAGTGGGGCAAGCCGAAGAAGAATGTCGCAGACCTGTCTGCCTCATGGACGTCACGGGCAGGCAAGCTGTGCCGCTACAGAAGCACATTGCAGTCAGTGATCAGCAATATAGCTATCAGCAGCCAGCCATCAGCTTTTGTTCTTCTGTCGGCCCGGCTTTTGGTTGCGAACTGATCGCTGACGGCTGAAAGCTGCTTGTTATCATCATTAATGACTTATCTCTATTAAGGGAAAAACTCCCTTTTAAGGGTACCCACATGAAACAGTGAGGACTCCTTCCTCTCTTGAAACGAGTCTCTCCGCTCCGGTACCATCCCTTTCGCACTCATATCGTTAAATGGGAGGGACCATGATTAAACGCCGTTTCACCAGGATTCAGACTGAGCTTCCCGGCCCTAAGTCGGCTGCTTCACTCGCCAGAAAGGAGAAATACGTTGCAGCTCCACTTGCCACCTACGCCCCGTTCATCATCAAACAGAGTGAAGGAGCACTCCTGGAAGATCTGGATGGAAATCGGTTCATCGACTTCTCCGGCGGCTGGGGGTGCCTCAACGTCGGCCAGCGAAACGGGCGGGTCACTGCGGCGCTGAAGGATCAGATTGACCGATACCTGCACACCGACTTCACCGCCGTCCCCTACGAGCCGTTGATCGAGCTGGCGCAGCTTTTGTGCGAACGTGCACCTGGCCCGTGGCAGAAAAAGGCCGCCTTCTTCAACAGCGGGGCCGAGGCAGTGGAGAACGCCGTGAAGATCGCCCGCGCTTACACACGGCGCAAAGCGGTCCTCGTCTTTGAGAACGCCTTCCATGGTCGGACGCTGCTCACGATGACGATGACCCACAAAGCAAAACCGTACAAGTGTGGGTTCGGCCCGTTCGCCTCCGATGTGTACCGACTTCCTTACCCTTATCCCTACCGGAATAACCTCAGGCCGGAGCATATCGAACGCTCACTCCTTTCGCTCGTCGATCCCTCCGATGTGGCGGCGATGGTCGTCGAGCCGGTGATCGGCGAGGGTGGGTTTATCGTCCCCCCGGACTGGTTCCTCCCAACGATGCGGGAGCTGGCTGACCGCTACGGATTTGTCCTCGCTTTAGACGAGGTGCAGTCAGGGATGGGTCGCACCGGAAGGTTCTTCGCCTGCGAGCACTCCGGAGTCTCGCCTGACCTCATCTGCGTGGCCAAGTCCCTCGCCTCCGGTCTTCCCCTCTCCGGAGTGGTCGGAAAAAGCGAGATCATGGACGCGCCCGTTTCCAGTGGAATCGGCGGAACCTACGCTGGGAACCCGCTCGCCTGTCGTGCCGCGATCGAGGTCATTAAATCAATCGATGAAGAGAACCTCGTCGAGCGTGCAATCCACGTTGGAGACCGCATCAAGGCACGGTTTGATGCCTTAAAAGATCGGTTCGAGATCATCGGTGACGTGCGCGGCCTGGGGGCGATGGTAGGAATGGAATTGGTCAAGGATCGCGTGACCAAGGAACCAGCAAGCGAGGAAACCTCAAAAATCGCTAACGAGTCGCTACAAAGCGGGGCGATCTTCCCCACAGCCGGCCTTTACGGGAACGTCTTGCGTGTATTAGTCTCACTCGTTATCACCGACGAACAGATCGACGAGGGGATGGACATCCTCCAGGCGGCGTTTGAAAAGGTAGTCGGCTAAAAGAACTGGCTAGGTTACTCATCGCCGCCAGGTCACGTGGAATCCAACAGCAGCGATCAGCCCAATCCCGGCGATCGCCCCCCAGAGAAGGACCGGAGTTGTCCCATAGGCGTCGAACAACAGCCCACCGATGAACGGTCCCCCCGACCATCCAAGGGCCTCGGCCAGTCCAAAGAACCCCATGTAACGCCCCGTCCGTTCCTCAGGTGCCATGTTCGCCACTGCCGTTGTCGCAGTCGGGGAAAAGACAACCTCCCCTAGTGTGATTACGACCATCGAGCCAAGAAGAAAGGAAAATCCTGGAACGATCCCCACGGAGAAGTAGCCAAGCGCATAGAGCAGGCTCCCTACGACAAGGGCACGCCGGATCCCCAGCCGTCCAGCGAGAAGGGCCGCCGGCCACTGGAATAGAACAACGATCACACCGTTTAAGGTGTATAAAAACCCAAGCTCGACCTCACTGATCTGCAAGAATTCCACCGAGAAGACCGACAACGTGCTCGCGAACTGCCCCATCACGAGAAACAGGGTGAGGCTGAACAGACAAAAGGTGAGAAACCGCCTGTCCCTGCCTGCGTCGAGCACTTTCTTAAACTCAAATCGATCCTGCTCCCGCACACGTATCGACTCCGTGGTGAAAAGGAGGATGAGCAAAAACCCAATCAGGCTCGCTGCTGCCGTCACAAGGAACAGGGAGGAGTAGGAGACGGCAAGCAGGAACCCACCGAGGGCTGGGCCGATCGCCCAACCAGCGTTCCCCCCGATCCTTAAGATCCCAAACGCCTCCACTCGCCGCTCAGGGCCGACGACATCAGCTACCATGGCGCTTATCCCCGGTTGGGTCATCGCCCCAACAAGACGGATCAAAAGAAAAACAAAAGCGACAATAAGGCAGGAAGCTCGGATGTGAACCACATAGGCCATCAGAAGGAAGACGATCGTTCGTGTTGCCATAGTAGCACAGATTAGCGGCTTGCGGCCGAGGCGGTCGGCGAGTTCTCCACCTATGATCCGCCCCACTGAGCTAACCAGGGCGGAGACAAGCATGATCGTCCCCACAACCTTCATCGATACATGAAGCTCACGATAGAGGTAAAGGCTGACAAACGGCATCGCAACGCCGAACCCGGCTGATACGATCAAGCGCACGAAGAAAAGCGTCCATAGGCGGCGGTCATAGCGAGCAACAAGCGCGGTGAATCGCCTCAACGCCTGATCCCACACCGGCCCGCTCAACTCCCAACCAGGCTAAAGAGAAAGGCCATCAGAGGCGCTAAAGCAAGAGCAGGGAGGAGATTCCCCACTTTGAGGTCACAAAGATCAAGGAGTTTGAGGGCCAGCGCAATCAGGATCGCTCCCCCTACAGCGTCGAGCTCCGTCAACGCAGGTGAGTGCGATAGAGTAGAGACCGCAGCGGGCCCACTGAACGCGCGCGCGACAAGGCTGATCCCTCCCTGGTAGACAAGGACAACTAAAGCGGAGAAAAAGACACCTGGGCCAAGTCCAGCCGCGAGAATCATCGAAGAGACTCCATCGAGAACCGACTTTAATCCGAGGAGTTGCCAGTCTCCGTACAGGCCATCGCGCAGCGCTCCCAGAATCGCCATCGGTCCAACACAGAAAAGGAGGCTCGCAGTGACAAACCCCTGGGGAACCGAGCCATTGACAAACCGGGGAAACAAACGTTCAAAGACTTCCCCCAATCGAGTGAGCTTTACTTCGATATTAAGCCACGTCCCAACTGCCCCACCGATAAGGAGTGAAAGTAGAAGAATAAGCAGGTTACAGGTTCCAATCGCCAGCTTCACCCCTACAACCAGGGTCACCAAGCCGATCACCGCAGTGACAAACCGGCCCATCTGCCCAGGAATCCTCCTCCCGCTGAGAAGGCCGGTCGTGCTTCCCACGAGGATAGCTCCCACGTTGATCCACGTGCCGATCATGTCGCAA
>JAUWYG010000153.1 GCA_030615945.1 Candidatus Bipolaricaulota bacterium
GCACACAAGGTGCGACGCTACATCCATTTTTTCGTAGCGTCGGAGCTTGTCTCCGACGTTGAGAGGTTTGTTCCTGACAGAGTTCATGTAGCTCGTACGAACAACAACCAGATTCGCCTTCGGCGAATCTCCGCTTTCCTCCCCCCAGCAAGCTTTAGGGTACAAAGCGGAGGCTCTTTATGAAGAGACCAGCGAGCCATTATTTGATCGGACTTAACTTGATTCGCGAGCTCACCCCGCGGCGAATGGCAATCCTCCTCGATCGTTTCACTTCCCCACAGGCAATCTGGGAGGCACCGCAAAAAGAACTCGCCGAGCTTCCCGGCTTCTCCAAGGCGGCGCCTAAGATCGCTTCCTCCCGCAGCGAAGAGGCGATCGACCGCGAGCTGGCGCGATCCGAAAAACTGGGGATCCGAATCCTCACCATCCTCGACCCTGACTACCCCTCACTCTTACGCCAGATCGAAGTTCCACCGGCCGTTCTTTATCTGAAGGGAAATCAGACAATCGACACGATGCGAACAATCACGATTGTGGGAACGCGTCGCAGCAGCCGGTACGGTAGGGCAGTGGCCGAGCGGCTCGCTTGTGATCTGGGTGATCTTGGTCTTGTCGTGGTGAGCGGATTAGCGCTTGGGATTGACAGTGCGGCCCATCGCGGCGCCTTAAAAGCGGGCGCACAGACCGTAGCAGTCCTCGGTTCGGGGTTCCTCCACCCCTATCCGGCTAGCAACAGGGGATTGGCCGAAAGAATCAGTGATACTGGGACACTTGTAAGTGAGTACCCCCTTGACACTAGACCGACGAAGTGGAGCTTTCCCCAGCGCAACCGCGTTCTCTCCGGCCTCTCGCGTGGGGTGATTGTTGTGGAAGCCCCGCAACGAAGCGGCGCCTTGATCACCGCCCGGCTGGCCTTGGAACAGGGGCGTGAGGTGTTCGCCGTTCCGGGAAACGTCACCAGCACGGCGAGCGTCGGGACAAACCGCCTGATCAAGGATGGGGCAAAGCTTGTAGAGACAGTTGAGGACGTGCTCTGCGAGTTTCCTGACCTTTCCAAATTGGGAAAGGAAACTCCAGCGAAAACGAAAGCGACGATTGCCGCCCTCTCGGAATCACAGCAACGCGTATATGATCTGATCGGTCTTGAACCGATTCACATTGATGATATCATTGCTCATGGGGATCTTACCCCAACCGAAGCTGCGCATATCCTTCTTCTGCTCCAGATGGAGAACCTGATCCAGCAGGTGGAGGGGCGCCGCTACATCCGAACTCCGTAGGAGGTATCATCGATGAGTGTGCAGCGCACATTGGTCCTCTGTAAGCCCGATGCCGTGCAGCGGGGGCTTGTGGGGCGGATCATCTCCCGCTTCGAGGAGAAGGGGTTGAAGGTCGTTGGGATGAAGATGCTTTCCGTCGACGAAGAACTCGCTCGCCGCCACTATCAGGAACACGTACAAAAACCATTCTTTCCTGAACTTGTCGCATTCATCACCTCTTCGCCAATCGTCGCCATGGCGATTGAAGGCGAGAATGCCATCGAGGTAGTACGAGGACTGATGGGGGTTACCGACCCGCAGAAGGCAGCGTCGGGCACGATCCGCGGCGACTTCGGCCTCAACCTTACTAAGAACCTTGTGCACGGGTCGGACTGTCTCTCCTCGGCGCAGCATGAGCTTTTGCTCTTCTTCTCCCCAGAGGAACTGCACGAATACTCGCTCACCCTCAAGGCCTGGATGTGAGCCTGTACAAGGCATAATTAGGCCACATGTCAGCATTTCCCGGTCACTTAAGCTTCTGTTTATGGCAATAAACCGCCGGTTAAGGAGAACACGATGGCCAAAAAACAAGTGCCGAAAAGCGCCGGCGACAGATGGTTGCGGCGGTGCGACGCAGCATTCCAATGCGCGAGGTTGCACGAAGGTTTCGAGTAGGTCTCAGTCCAAACCCCTCTGGGGAAAAGCCGCCGATCTGAGAAAGAAATTCACTTACCTTAAAGAAGCGCTTGGAAAACGACTCGACAAGCACTCTCTGGGAAGCCCTTCTGCGTGCTCGATACGAAGATAGCGGCATTCTACGCCCTATAGCAGGTTCCCATTTACTTTGTCCCTCCACGTCAGCATAAACTATTCCGCCCTCTGCAGTGTAGATACCTTGACTAAAACCACCGATTGGAGTTGAATAACGATGCCAGGCAAAGGAGGCAAACAGCAATGAAGCGACTCGCGATTTGCGCGACGATCTTCGCCGTCGTAGCGATTGGTTCACTCGCATGGGCAAGTACACTGAGGTTCCTTGGATCCTATGCTATTCCCACTGACGAATGGACCTATGAGGATGCACTATTTGGGGGGATCTCAGGCCTGGCATACGACGCTACCTGGGAAGTATATTATGGCGTCAATGATGACCAGGGAATCCTCTACACCTTAAAAATAACGGCTCTTCCCACTTTAGCGTGGGTCCATATCGAGACCGCCGCAGTGAAAGAGGATAGCCATTCTGAAGTTTTCCCTGTTGCGGTATCCCCGTGCGTGTT
>JAUWYG010000104.1 GCA_030615945.1 Candidatus Bipolaricaulota bacterium
CCCACAAACGCTCCGCTTCCATCGAAGAAGGCGATGTCAAGCGGAAAGTTCACCGTTTCCATGGTGAAGCCATAGCCTGTTACGCCCCCCGGGACCTCCTCGCCATAATCGAAAAGGATGCCAGGGAAATCCTCCCGCAGAAGGATGGGAAAACCGCGGAACCCAACGAACCGCTCGTATCCCTCATCCGCAATGAGTGAAGCGATCTGCACCTTATCGCCACTCTCAGTCAGCACGGCAAAAACTGTTTCCTCCAGCGTGGAAAGGACCCCGAGGCCGCTAATAGCCCCAATCGGTGATAGCAAGGGCGCCGTGTCATTCACTCCGGCTGGGAGCACCAAGACTGGATCATCGCCAAACCCGTCACCATCCGCGTCGCATCCATCGTAGTCCTCCCAGAAGTTCCCTTCCCCGGAGACGGTCCACGTATTCCTGCCGGGATCATAGACCCGCACGTTTGCGATCACTGCCCCAAGGAAGAAGTTACGATAGAGGCGGTTACCCTCAGAGTCGTCGTTGAAGCTGATGTGACGATGCCTGTTATCTGTGAACACGTTTTTATAGAAAGTATTTCCGCGGATCACTGGCTTGCCAAATGTAGGACGAAACAAGATTCCATCGGAGTTCTGCGCGATAAGGTTCCCCACGATCTCATTGTTTGATCCCACTATCAACATCCCATATGCTCCCCCAACGATCGTGTTCGCCAAGATGGTGTTGTTGTACGCCTGGGTGCTGAGAAGGATCCCGGTCTCACTTTGCACGATCGCGTTTTTCTCCACCCGGTTTCCCACCGCTTGTTCAATGGCGATCCCGTACTTCGTGTTCTCGTGATAGACAATGTTCCTCGCCACCTCGTTTCCGGTGGAACCAGCGCTTATTTCAATCCCGGTTGGATTGGCAGCCACCACATTATCGTAGACGCGGTTGTCATCCGAAGCAGCTATGATCAGGCCATAATCGTTCGCCAGAAGCTGATTGTGCAGTATTGTGTTTCCCGAGGAAAGCCACAAGTGCATCCCGGCACGGCGGTTGTTCTTCAACAAATTGTCGCTCACCGTATTCCCGGTCGAGCGGTAAAGGCTGATTCCGTCCTCACTTAGTGTGGGTGCAAGACGGTGGACCGTATTTCCACTTATCAGTGAATCCTCGACAAAGGCAAGCTGCATGCCATCCCCACAGACGATCTCGTTCTCCGTGATCGTCATGTTGCGGCTTGCCGCCACGGTCAGGTTGCTCGAGTGAATCCCGCTCACTGTTTCTCCATCTTTCCCATAGATGTAATAAATCGGATAGTCGTTCAGGACGTTCGTCTCGTCGATCTCATGGCGATACTCCTTAACCGACTCCCCGATGACGCGAAGCCCCCGACCTAGAATGTAAAGAACGTTACGACGCACCGTGACATCCATGGAAGAGGATATCTCGACCCCGTTCACCGAGTTTGCGATCGTGCAATCCTCGATCGTAGCGGCAGAGACAAACCCGAGGCGGATTGCTGCTCCCTGTGCCTCCATCGCTCCCCGGACAACAAGCCCGCGCAGGATGAAACTTACACTCGCGTTTTCCACCTTGACTCCATAGGGCACCCCACTCGGAACGTCAATCTCCCAACCAGCAATCAGGTAAGGGTCTTCCACAGTTCCACTTCCCGAAATAACACCGTTCTCCGCTGTGAAGTCCCCATTGCCGAGGATGGTGATCGGATCATGCGAACCTGCCACAGCGGCCATACTCACAATAGAAAGAACACCCAATAGGAAAAGAAAAAACGTGCGTTTCATGCAATTGACTCCTTTTGCTCTCATTATGCCATCCACCCGGACGACAACCGTAATCATTATAGCGATGCATGAAGGGCCCCACAATGAGTGAGCTCCAGCGCATCAACTTTAAGGAAATAATTTAACTAAAAAAGGTGTGGAGAAGGTGAAGGCGTTGTGTGCAATCTGTGAAGAGCGCGCTTCCTCTCTCATCAGATCCTATCCGAGCTAACCCAAGAATATCCCGTGGCTTTGCTCCTTCGATCTTAAAAAGGAGACTGAGTGTCCCTCTAAATTCCTCGCCCCATCCCTCGATGAGACGTGCCAAAAGTCCGATACAAATAACACGAAGATGACCGTACAGCAGATCGAAACCGCATATACTCGCATGCATGGCGCATTCGACTATTCTTCGCTCCCTGATCGTCGGATTCATCTTCGTCCTGCTCGCCGGCGCGCGGGTGGATCAGGGCTCGCCACTTGAGGCAGGGCTTCCTTCCCCTCACAATCGGGTAGGGATCTACCTCACTTCGTACGCCCTCACCAAGCCAGAGTGCCTCAAAGAGATCTTTGAAGCGGCCAGGGAGGGGAAACTGAACGCAGTGGTGATCAATGTTAAGAACATGCACGGTGAGGTAACCTACAACAGCACCGTCTCACTTGCGAAAGAGATCGGCGCCTCCACCGGCCGGCTCGACCTTTGTTCACTCCTACCTGCCCTGCGGGAAAAAGGAATATACCTGATCGCCAGGCAGGTTCTCTTCTACGATCCTAAGCTAGCCACCTATCTTAGCCAGCAGGGTCCGTGGGTTTATCCAAGCGATGAGCGGGCGATCGCCTACAACCTTGAGATCGCCCAAGAGGTAGTGGCTTTGGGCTTCGACGAGATCCAGTTTGACTACATCCGTTTCCCGGACGGAGGCGAACTTATCCCCATTTACGAAGAGCGTTACGAAGCGGTGAACCGGTTCCTGGAGAAGGCAGGAAAGCTTCTCTCCGGCCACGTCGTCATATCGGTTGATATCTTCGGCCGTATAATGTGGAACTGGAACAAGAAGAGAATCGATCCGATCGGTCAATCTCTGGAGGAGATGGCACCCTACGTCGACCTCGTCTCCCCAATGCTTTACCCTTCCCACTACCGCGAACAGCACTACAAAGATGATCCCTACCGTGTGGTCACCGAGGCGCTTACAACTGGCAAAGCACGAGTTACAACGCCGTTTCGCCCCTTCTTGCAGGCCTTCGACCAGGCGATCCCGCCTGAAATGAGCCTTGAAGATTACATTCGTGCCCAGGTGAGGGCAGCGAAAGAAGCAGGGGCAGACGGATACCTCTTCTGGCACCCGGCCTGCGACTACGCCTCTCTCTACAAGGCCCTCGACTAGCCTCTGAAACTCTTTATCACGTTTCTCCTTTCTGGTACCATCATCCAAGGAGGTAGGGTGCAACCATTAGAGGCGTGGATTCATGCCAACGTCGCTCTGGAGCGGGTCGACTCGGCACACCTGCGGTATGACACAATGAATCACCAGGCTCCGCAGGATCTCCCAGGGGTCTACCGGGCTTACGATCCGGATCGGATCTACGATTGGGTCGATCTTACCCTAATCTTCGCTTACCTTGACGCACTCTCCACCACCGGGCGAGTTCTCGACATCGGAACCGGGGATGGCTGGCCTGCTCTTCCACTTGCTCCTCATGTCCGGGAAGTCATTGGGGTTGACCTGTCGTCAGCACGGGTAGAGGTGGCACGGGAGAACCTAGCCCGCTTCGGATACACAAATGTCACCTTCACCATCGCTTCGGGAGAAGACCTCCCCTTTCCATCAAACTCGTTCGATGGGGTGGTCGTGGGGACTGCAATCGAACAGATGAACGATCCTCGCCGCTGCCTCGCCGAGATTTGCCGCGTCCTCGTCCCTGGAGGAGCCCTGATCGCCACCTTTGAACACCTCGGGGGGTATAGTAGCCGATCATGCTTACTACACCCCCTGCGACATCCTCTTGCAGGCGAAAGACCTCCACGAGTCCGGGGCGTAATGACAAATCATGCTTACTACACCCCCCGAGCCGCCGAGCTTTCCGAGAAGGTCTCCGAACAGGTCGAGTTTTTCAAGCGTGGGAATGGCTTTCTCTACCGCTACACGGTGAAAGAGGCCCTCCCACCACGGGAGGCCGAATACCAACTCTTTATACGCACAACCAACGATTACAGTGAGCTTTTACACGAGAAAGCAGTTTCGTTCCCGTCCCGTCCCGGGTTTGTCCGAGGTGCGGGAGAGCCCGGGGAAAGGGCCCTCACCGACGACATAAGGGAGGCTTATGGCCTTTCTTTCCTGAAAGATATTGAAGGGATGATCGAGCAGGGACAGTACTTTGAGCTTGATCACTTTGATCTTCCCACCTTGAAAGAGGCCCTGGAGGGGGTCGGATTCTCAGAGATTGAGATCTGCAGCCGCATCACCCAGGCGGCGCACCGCTTCTTTATCGATCTAAACGAACGTGGGATACTGAAAGGTCTCTGCCCATACTTTGAAGAAATCTGCGCGGCCCTGGCTACCCTGTGGCCGCTCATTCCGCCCCAGGACGAGCCGGTCCTGTTCACACGATCTCGGAGGAAGAAATGATGATCGACGTCCTTAACTGTGCGCGCTTCGTCTGTGAGCGAAGCATTAACGTCGCGATCGAGGAGGAGGCAGTCCCGCAATTTGCGCGTAAGCTTCTTCCCATGCCTCTTCCCCCCTGGGATTTCACTCACCACTTCTACGACGGTAGGGCAAGGACGGTTTCCTACCTCCTTCTGGTCGATGCGCTCAACTTCTGCTTCTTCCCTGAGCCCCGGTGGGAGGTAGTCGTCGACGGTGAAAGGCTACACGGATACTTTGCCCTCACCTCGGTCCTCAAGCAGGCGTTCGAGCGTGATGATCCCATCGAT
>JAUWYG010000143.1 GCA_030615945.1 Candidatus Bipolaricaulota bacterium
TCTTCAACCGGCTTTCCTTTCAACTGAAGCTGCTCCTTTCGTTTGTTCTGATCATCGTCCTCACTACAGTCGTAGGATACTACCTGATCGATCGTGCCGTTGACCGCGCTTTTGCCGATTTTACCGCCCGCAGTTTTCAGAGGCAGGATCTGATCTTTCAGCAGATCTTGGGTGGCTACTACGAGCGTGCCGGAAGCTGGAACGGAGTGGAGCGCCTGTTTACAAGAGCTCGTGAACTATTGCCGTTTGTGCTTGTCGATGCCGAAGGGAAGGTGGTGATCGACCCGGAGCACGAGCGGTTTGAGGAGAAGGTGCCGCGCGAGGATCTCAAGTATGGGGTGGCGATCGTGGTGAATGGAGAGACGGTGGGGACGATCCTCCCCCCGCCGAGAATGCGTTATAGAGAGTCGATCGAGCAGGGCTTCTTACACACGGTTAGCTCAGCACTTTGGATCGCAGCTGCGGCGGTCGGAGCGATCGGGATTCTCTTGAGCGCTCTCTTGTTGCGCCAGTTGACCGGTCCGTTGAAGAAACTCGATACCGCTGCGCAGCAGATCGCTTGCGGGGAGCTTTCGAGTCGGGTTCCGGAATCGAGCAGCGATGAGCTGGGACACTTGGCGCGATCGTTCAACGAGATGGCAAGGAGTTTGGAGGAGTCGGAGCATGCCAAGCAGCAGATGATAGCCGATGTCTCCCACGAACTACGTACCCCGATCACGGTTGTACGAACTGGATTGGAAGGGTTGCGTGACGGTCTTCTCGAACCGACCCCGGAGAACTTTGCCGCCCTGCATAACAAGATCCTCCTGACCGCGCGGTTGGTCGGTGATCTTCAGCAGCTTGCGCTTGCCGATGCGGGACAGTTATCGATTAAGAAAGGGGCCTGCGCGCTGGGAGAACTGGTCGAGCAGATTCGTGCGACGATTGGGGTGGAGCTGGAGGATATGGGAATCGCGCTCGTCATCGATCTTCCCGATGCGTTGCCGGCGGTAGAAGCGGACAGCCAACGCGTCGAACAGGTGCTCTTGAACCTTCTGTCAAACGCGGAGCGGCATACCCCAGAGGGAGGATCGATACGAATCTCAGCCTGTCTGCTTGACGGGGAGAGAGTGCGGGTGAGCATCTGCGACAGCGGACCCGGGCTATCCGACGAGGATCTCGCGCATATCTTCGACCGCTTCTATCGGGCGGACAAGTCGCGCACCCGTGAGAGCGGTGGTGCCGGGCTAGGACTCGCCATCGCCAAGGCCCTCGTCGAGGCGCACGGCGGCAAGATCTGGGCCGAGAACGCCCCCGAAGGCGGGGCCTGCTTCCACTTCACGCTTCCCAGTGTTTGATCTGTTGCACAAACCGGCGAGTTTGATTTCTCTACATTTCGTGGAGCAATCATGGCTTGTATCCACGCCAAAACACCAAAAATAAAGATGTGGCTCCAGCGCCTTCCTGTTCCCCCCACTGCGCATACAGATCATCGACCTTCTCCCGCCAAGTTCGCCGATGCTCTCCTCTCAACATCGCACCACACAGCTCCTTGATTTGGCACGCCAGAATGACGGAGCTACACTAACTTTAAGGAGGTCCTAAGCATGAAGCTGACCGGGAAGAGGAAACTCGTGGGAACGTTCCTCATCGTTGGAACCCTTGCTATCTGCCTCATCCTTGTTCTCAATCGCGGTGGTACTCCAAAGGTAGACCGCTACGAAGTTACGGATGGAGACACCATCAAGGCACACCTCTCAGATGGGAATTCATTTCTCATCAGGTACGCTGCAGTAAACGCACCTGGAAATCCCCAGGGGCATGTCCAGACCTTAGGCAAGACAGCCTTTGACTTCAATAAGGAACTCATCCAAAATGCGCAGGACGCTGGTAATCTCATTGTTAATCTGAAGCCCACCGATGAAGGCAACAACGGCAAAGATCGTGACGGTAGGCCACTCGCTCACGTCTTTGTGGGCGGGGAAAGAAGTGCGGAGGATAACGTCGAAGTTCGTTTAGTCGCTAAAGGATACGCACGCTTGGACGTAAGACAACCCTGTGATAAGGACATCGCAAATGGAAAGGATTTCGATGTCCGCTACGCCGAGGACCTTATAACCGCCCAAATCGAGGCTGCCATGGCTCGAAGAGGTTGGTGGGGAGAAGATGACGAATACGCAGATTCCGACCTGATCATCGCAGCGATCAAGCAATGGAGTGACGATGAGATCGTCTATATCATCAATCGAGGGTCTGAACCCGTCAATCTCACCGATGGTTGGCGTCTTGAGGATTATGCGGGACATCCGCTTTTTTTCAGTAACTTCCCAGATTGCGTACTCCCTCCCGGAGGGTTGCTCCGGGTTCATTCTCACTCTGCCGCTAAAGAAAAAAAGGGAACGCTTAAATACCGTACAGACACAGAGATTGATCTCTATTGGCGGGGGGATCCGATCTGGAATCAAGATGAAGATATAGGCATCCTCTACGAGCCCAACAATGCAAGTGAAGTCTATTTTTACACATACCCTCTTACAACTGATTACTGGAGATAGGCCTGGCAGTATGTCTGTCTTGGCTGCACAAAGAAAAACGGGGCCAGATCTTTACTTTTGGTATTTTTTCCCTACGCCACACATGCTTCGCAATGACGCTTATAGTGGAGTAGTACGGCCCTAAGAAGCCAGCCACCTCTCTGAGTGTGTACGCGTGAATGTGAACAGCCTGGTAGATCTGCTCGTTGCGAGAAGCTTTGTCTTGGGTGCCTGAGAACAGCTCTTCTAGGCTCGGTCGAGCTGCCAGTCGTTCCTTCCTCGGGATCTCCTTTGTGAATGCCTGCTCCATGAGCAGAGGCTTCAGCTTCTCCGCGAAGCGTTCCGTTCCCAGTAGAACTCCGCCTTGAAGGTCATCCCACACGTTGATGCCACGCCCTTTTCTGACAAACTCTCGATATGCACGTGCAGCATGTTCAAGGTC
>JAUWYG010000157.1 GCA_030615945.1 Candidatus Bipolaricaulota bacterium
TCTCACAATTTCATCTCCACAATAGATCAGAACCCCCATTTGGCGTTGGGAGCACATGGTTATAAATCGTCGAAGACTCTTGGTATTCCGATAGCGCGGCGCAGTCGTAAGCTTAACCTCAAACGCTACAAGGGGAATTCGGGGACGCAAACCATATTTCTTTGACCTAAGGCCAGGCTTTCATTCCCTCAAGACCCGACCGGTCAGCCGCTCAACTGCCATCTTCGCTGGCAGAGAACGCATGCACTTGAAGTTGTGGCATGTGCCTTCGGAACTCCTACATCTCCTACACATGTTCTCGCGCCATCTGCTGCTACGCGTGTGTGAATTGCAATAGTTGCAGAACTTGCATGAAATCGCGCGGAAGCTGCAAATAGCAAACGCTTTACCGCGAGAAGCAGGTGTAGAAGCCGATGAGGGGAGGTCCAGTTTACAAGAGCTCTTTGATCCGTTCCTTGTATTTTTGCATTTGAAATGCATAATTGCACATTAGAGGAGGCCGTGAAAGTGAAACGATACATCACACGCTCACTGGAGCCAGTTTTGAAACAAGCTGTGCGTGAGTTTCCGGTGGTGGTGCTAACCGGACCCCGTCAGTCCGGCAAAACGACACTGCTCAAATACCTCTTCGAAAAGGAGTTCGGATACGTTTCTCTTGAGCCTCCGGATGTCCGGGTAGCAGCGGAGGTCGATCCTCGCGCGTTCCTTGAGCTGTACCCTCCACCCGTGATCTTCGACGAAATACAGCATGCCCCAACCCTTCTTCCCTACATTAAAGAGCGAGTTGACGCTAAGCGCTCTGAAAGCGGGCAATATCTGCTCACGGGATCGCAGAACTTGTTGCTTATTGAGCAAGTGACCGAGTCGCTTGCTGGTCGCGCAGCAATGCTGCGACTAATGCCCCTCTCGCAGCGAGAGGCTCTGGGTGATCCGTACTCCCCACTCCCTTGGCAATCAGGCAAAAAAACATCATCGCGTCGAGCGCTTTCCTACCGTGATCTATGGAAAAGCTTTCTGCGGGGCTACTATCCAGAGCTGGTCGCCAATCCGAATCGAGATTCCTCCCTTTGGCACTCGAGCTATATTCAGACCTACTTAGAACGGGATGTTCGGTCACTCAGACAGGTTGGAGATCTCACTTTGTTTCAGAACTTCGTTCGGGCACTCGCCGCAAGGAGCGCGGGGCTGTTGAACGTGACTGAACTAGCACGTGACCTTGGCGTAGCGGTGAATACTGCGAAGGCTTGGTTATCTATCTTGGAAGCGACGTTTCAGGTAACGATCTTGCGACCGTACTTCGCCAACGTGGGAAAACGCCTGGTAAAAGCCCCGAAGGTTTTCTTCACAGATGTGGGTACGCTGTGCCACCTCGTTGGCCTCAGGGACCCCGAACATGCCGCGTCCGGCCCCATGGGAAGGGCGATCTTCGAAACGGCGGTGGTAGCGGAGCTCGTCAAGTCCTATGTCCACCGGGGTGAAGATCCTAAGATTTACTTCTGGCGAACTTCCTCGGGAGTGGAAGTAGACATTCTAGTCGAGACCGATGGCAACCTCATCCCCATTGAGGTGAAGCTCTCTGCAACGCCTCGGCCCGATATGGCCAAGAGCATCAAGATACTCCAAAAGGACCTCGGCAACCGCGTCTCTTCTGGATATGTCGTCCACTCAGGCGATATTCGGTTGCCCCTCGCTGAGAATGTAACCGCCTTGCCCTTCGCGGATCTGTAAGGACCTGAACTTTTTCCGGAGGGTGGTCCCGCAATCCAACATGAAGTATAGCTGGATCCTTACAGAGATCCTTGTTACATCTCTTAGGGAATTCCAGAGACACAGACTTCATTCTTTCGTTCTCTCAAGACCCGCCTGGCCAGATGCTTTGCCAGATGCTTTGACAGAACACTAGGGGTCGGACCTTGTCTGTTGAGTCAGTTTGTAGTATTATTTAACTATGGCAAGACCACTGCGCTTAGAGTATCCAGGGGCAGCATATCACATTACAGCCCGCGGGAATGCCCGCGAACCGATCTTCCTCAACGACGAGGACCGGGAAGCCTTTCTAACGGTTCTGGCATCGGTTGTCGATCGATTCAACTGGCTGTGCCATACTTACTGCCTGATGGAGGATCACTACCATCTCCTCGTCGAGACACCCGACGCCAATCTGTCACACGGGATGCGGCATCTCAACGGGGTCTACACGCAAGGCTTCAATCGTCGACATGGCCGTGTAGGGCATGTCCTCCAGGGAAGGTTCAAATCCATCCTCGTTGACAAAGACAACTACCTGTTGGAAATGGCTCGATATGTGGTGTTGAATCCCGTTCGCGCGAAGATCGTCCGCCACCCTCGCTATTGGAAGTGGTGCAGTTACACAGCCACATCAGGAGAAAGACGGGTGCCTGAGTTCCTGACGGTAGACTGGAT
>JAUWYG010000103.1 GCA_030615945.1 Candidatus Bipolaricaulota bacterium
CACACATGTAGAGCCGCAAGAGAGAAGTGCTGTAGACTTTCTTGTATCATTTTTGTATACTGATTTGTATCCACTTGATTGGGAAGAGTGAATGGCAAGTACAACGGTGAGGATTAGACGAGAGACGAAACAGATGCTGGAGCGCATTGCCAACCAGACAGGCCAAAAGACCCAGGAGGTCTTGGATAACGCCATCGAGGCGTACCGTCGTCGTATCTTCCTGGAGCAGGCAAACCAAGCCTACGCCCTGTTGAAGCAAGACGCCGACCGATGGGCTGAGGAACTTGCCGAGCGGAAGGCATGGGCTATCACCTTGAGCGATGACCTGAAGGACGCATGATGATCCAGCCAGCACGCGGAGAGATCTGGAGTGTTGACTTAAGCCCCGTTCTCGGACGCGAGCAAGGCGGTACTCGTCCGGCCCTCGTGATCTCGGTGGATGCGTTCAACGCCGGGCCTGCAGAGCTCGTGGTTGTCCTTCCGTTGACCAGCAAGGTCAAGGGGATTCCCTTCCATATAGCGGTTCATCCATCGGAGGGTGAGGTTACCCAGACAAGCTACATCAAGTGCGAGGATATCCGATCCATCTCCAAGAAACGCCTCAGGGATCGCTGGGGTGCTGTCAGCCCCGAAACGCTGTGTCAGGTTGAAGATCGTCTGAGTATCCTCCTTGACCTATGAGTTTCTAAGGGGAATCGGATCTACCATCGGATTTTGCAGATGCGGGTGGCTTCCTCGTTGGGCCGACTGTTCTTCTAACAGGGGTGTGGCAGGGGTACGGGAGCAGAATCTACCTTCTGCTAGTTTGTTGCGAGCGATCACTTCTTCGCCCTGCGATATTTCCTTCCGCTTGCTGCGATCTCTATACTCCTCTTGAGTGTCAGAGGGTCGCTGGAAAAGAGCGACCGAGGTTTGGGTTCAACAGCAAGGAGGTTGCCATGCCGGTCCAGAAACTGAAGGCCTTCCTGGATGAGAACGGGATCAAGTACGTGACGATCCAACACTCCGCCGCTTACACCGCACAAGAAGTCGCCGCTTACACACACATCCCGGGAAAGGAGCTGGCGAAGACCGTGATGGTCAAGATTGACGGAAAGCTGGCGATGGCCGTCGTTCCCGCGTCACACAGAGTGGATCTCGATCGCCTGCGCGATGTGGCGGGAGCAAAACACGTCGAGCTCGCGAGCGAAGGAGAGTTCAAGGGATACTTCCCCGCCTGTGATGTCGGCGCGATGCCGCCGTTCGGGAACCTCTACGAGATGGACGTCTACGTCTCCGACGCGCTCGCAGAAGACGTCGAGATCGCGTTCAGCGCGGGCTCCCATTCGGAACTCATCCGTCTAGCCTACGCCGATTACGAACGTCTTGTACAACCGAAGGTCGCGAGCTTCTCCACGCGCGTGCCGTGAGTGCACGAAGGCGAACGCGCTGGATGGATCGAGGTAGAAGCTTAAGGATCTATACTAGCGTCTTCGTGACGAAAAGCAGGGGTAGCATCGATGGGGCGAATGCTGACTCCAATACGCGATTTTGAAGCGTATCTCAGTGGATTGCCGTCTCGGTAGCTGCGCGTTGTCTGGTCAAGGTGCGCGGAGGAGTAGCATGATGGCGGCAATCGCGAGGATACCGCCGAGGATCAACAGAGATAAGATCCAGCCTCGATCTGTCTTCTCAGCGGCGAATGCCTGCAGCATTGGTGCAACTACGCCTTCGTCGTCCAGCGGGAGGATCTTGCCCTGGGTGAACCCGGCGAACGTTTCGATCGTTCGCGTATCGAGTGATGCCCTCCAGATGTGATCGTAGTCGCGTTCGAGTGCGATGTAGACCTCCCGCGCTTCAGGATCGAAGACGAGGGAGTAACGAGTCTTGAAGTCGCCCGATGTCTGCGCCGTCTGCCGGAGCACCTCGAACGCATGATCGATGTTGAAATCCTCGAGGTGCTCGTCGATGTAGGCGTAGGCCGTCCGGTAGCGTCCCGCGCCATCCCCACGGATGTCGCCGAGCTCCATTCCCTGGAAATCCCCGTTGTGGAAGTTGGTCATTATGAGGAAGGGTCCGTTGATCTCGGTGATTACATTCGCGGAGGCGCCTGCCTCAACGACCATCGCGTTCCCACCGGGATCAGCATACAGGTTGTGCAGAGGCAGCGTAGGATACTGAACTAGGCGTCTGTCTCCAATCCAGTCAACGACCTCATCCACTGCGGTGCACTCCTGAAGACCCGAGTAGAACGCGTCCCAGATGTAGACTTCGTCTTCGGCGGGCTCCTCAACGTCGGCCCGTAACGGAAAGACCATTTGGTCTGAGGAGAAGAGACCATGCTCGTTCATCCCCACCGTTCGTCCGTAGTGTTCTCCCATCCAAAAGCTCCCAATGAACACAGCACCGGCTTCATGCTCTTCGATGGAGAAGCGGATCTCGTTCGGCGGGTAGTCGAAGTTCATGCCGTAGAGGGTCTTTGACGAATACACTGCAAAGCTCGTGCAAGCAAGGCCGCCCTCGACGATGATGCCAACTAGAATGAGACAAACCGACAGCAAAACCACGTATCGCTTCATAGCGCCAGTATAGCGGAAGGAGGCATAGGTTGAGAAGACCATCGATTGGGAGATTGTAAGGCGCGGGTCTTTGAATGTGGATGGTTCGTTACTTGCACCCTGATCTTGCTCGATACAGAGTCGCGATAAATAGGGTTTTCTCTACTTGGAGCGAGCAACCCGCAGTTAGCTTCTTCTGAACTCGGCGGTTCTCGGCACGGGGAACAGCGCTACGCCTTCAATTAAGTTTTTGTGTTGGGTTACTGGACGTTAGTTTCTGGCGTGATTAAGGGATGATGCTCTTAATGTGGCGAGGCGGCGGGTCGGTGTCTCAATCCTCTGCCCAAGCGGGCATCGCTTGCATGAAGTGTTCTGCTCGTTTTTGTGCCTGCTCTTCGGTTATCCCCTCTTGCCAGCTCTTCAGCCACCAAGCAATTCCCTGCTTGATCTCATCGCGGGGCTTGAGGTTACCTGCCTCGTCCGTGCAGTGCTTGCAGTAGATCTCCGAGGGTCCCTTGGCCTCAGGGGAATCTAACGGCATCGTGCAAGAATGACAGTACTTGGTCATTAAAACCTCCTTTGAGCGCTTTGGCCCGCCGCCCTGATTCCTACTCTAGCGAGCTTTCTGTCCGGGAACAACCTTTCTCCGTTCGCTCTTTGGAAGGATTTGCCCCCGACGCCGTGCTTTAGGAGAATTGAAAAGTCATCTTTAGTCTTTCCTGTAAGGAGGTGGTCATGGAAAGGGAAGAAGCGATTAGGGAAAGCCAGGCCCTGGTAGAGCGATCGCTGATTGTGATGCTTGGAACCAATGGTGATGATGGCTATCCCAATATCAAGGCGATGATCAAATGCGAGCACAAAGGGCTGGAAACTTTCTGGTTCAGCACGAACACGTCATCCAGGAGGGTGGCCCAACTCAAGCGAGACCCAAAGGCGTGTGTCTACTTCGTCGACTTTGACCGATGGAAGGGGTTGATGCTGGTCGGCACAGTGGAGATCCTTCAGGATATTGGGTCCAGACAACGCCTATGGCAGGAAGGCGACGAGAAGTACTACCCTCTTGGCGTGACCGATCCCGACTATACCGTCTTGCGGTTCACCGCTACGCGGGGAAACTACTACCACAAGCTGGATAACCTCACCTTTGAGCTCTAAGGACCTCCTCGACTAGAGTAGCTCCGGAATGATCATCCAGCCTACAGACCAGTTTTCTGCCTCATCCCTCTCGAGACAGACGATGCCGCCTTGACAGAAACGTACCACGTTTTGCTCTTCGTCTTTACAGATCAGGCGGCTGGCAAGTCTGCTCAGATGTGGGAGGTGCCCGACCAGCATGATGTCCTGGCTTTTCGCGATGGATGCGATATGTTTAACCCAGATCTTAGTGTCGGCAAGTGGCTCCAACCCGTCCGCTTGGCTTATGCCTTCAGGTGGTGAAAGCACCTTTGCCAACTCCTGAGCGGTCTGTTCGGCCCTGGTCTTTCCGCTGTGCTTGATCTCCCTTATGTGGGACTGTGTGTAGCCCTTGAGAAACCCTGCGACCTTTCTGATATCCTCCCTCCCTTTCTCCGAGAGGGGTCGCGCAGGGTCCTCCTCCTTGGGCTTGGCCTGCGCATGCTGGACGAGATATAGACGCATCGATCCTCCTTTGCCAAGCAGTTACAGGCTCCGGTTTTAATCTCTGTAACTATCATCATGGTAATATGGGGTGCCTGGGCCGACAACATCAACGAGGGTGGTGGTCCCTCTTCTCTTTCCTAGCGGGAACTTCCAAGCTTTTCTCACTTTGGAGCGCCTCACGAGTCTGTAAATGGAGGCCCTGCCTCGGCCGATTAGCCCGTTCGATACCACGCCCTTGACTTTTTGGATACTATCGGTACGAGATGAGGATTCGCGCGGCGCTCTTCGACATGGATGGAACGATATGGAACTCACCGGTTGATTGGCTGGAAGTCCGTAGCGCTATCGGTCTTCCCCGGGACGGCCGGCCGATTCTCCAGCACCTGGCAGAGCTTCCGCCGAAGGAGCGGGCCCGCGGCGTGCGTATACTCCATCGCTACGAGGCACACGGGGTAAAAAACGGAGCACTCATCCCTGGAACGTGTGAGCTTCTTCGCTTCTTACAAGATTCCCAGGTTAAGTGTGCCTTGGTCTCCAACAACTCGCGCCGTAGCGTGGAGGGCGTCCTTGCGCGTCATGACCTCCCGTT
>JAUWYG010000014.1 GCA_030615945.1 Candidatus Bipolaricaulota bacterium
AGGCCGGTTTATGGAGGCCGTGGGAAACGACTCAACCCCGGACTCCACTACCGGTTGAGTAAGTTTCGGTCAATACCGGATGACACTTGCGAGGAGGAGCTTGTTCTCAGCTAGTCGGCAGATCTTGTAACAACTTCGAACGCTCGATCCAGGGGGAAGCGAAGGCTTTCACTGAGACCTTCGATCGCGCAATGTAAAAACAAGGTTAGATCCCGGAGAGACCTGAGCCCTATGAGCCTCGGGTTTATGAGTGCGAGACGTCTCCGGGACAACCTTATGCTGCCTGGATATCGAAAAGACCACTTCAACAGACCGGGTTCGAAGGCAGGATGGCAGAAGGCTACCATGGAGGTAAACTGAGAGACACCTATTACAAACGGCGCGCGCTTTCAGAGATGTCCCCTGATTCCAGTTGCTGTATAATGGGACAACCCTGTTCTTGAGGAGATCAGCGATGCAGAGAGAGTTCAGCGTGGTTATTGAGCGGGATTCCGAAGGATACTACGTCGCCTCAGTTCCGGCATTGCGTGGTTGTCACACCCAGGCGAAGTCTCTTGATCAGGTGATGGAACGCATCCGCGAAGCCATCGAGCTCTGCCTCGAAGTGCAAGGCAAAGATACCGAGATCTTGGACTTCGTTGGGGTTCAGAAGATCGTCGTTGCTTCATGACGAGGCTCCCAAGAGTAACAGGCAAAGAGCTCATCACTGCACTTCGCAAGGCTGGTTTTGATGTCATCAGAATCAAGGGCAGTCACCATTTCTTGCGTCATTCAGATGGCCGTACAACGGTAGTGCCGGTTCATCGCGATGAGACGATCGGTCCAGGACTCCTGATCAAGATTCTCCTTGACTGTGAGATGAATCAGGACGGATTCCGATCGCTTCTGTAGCCCTATCAACCGCTTGAACCTCCAAGCTTGAGATGACTCCGACAGATCGGGTCTGAAGGCAGGAAGAAAGAAAGGTTACTATCGAGGTGAACTGAGAGACAGTCAGTTGCCAGGGCGCGCGCTTTCAGAGATGGCTCCTGAGCAGACCGTAATGATCGTGTGCGTTTGAGCCACTCGAAAATGTGGCAATGAAAGATTTGGCCCCGAGATTCCGGAAAGGAGATCCGCATCGTCGAGGGGGCAACGAATTGAGTATCGGACCCCAGAGGCTTACATCTCGACATCTTGCCGTGCAATGATACGATTGTCAATATCTGGGCATCCAATATCCCAAGAGATGACAGGAATAGAGTTGACACCCGCCTCTCTTCGACATACTATATTGCGGAGTTGCGCGATAATCATTGTTGGGCTGCAATTACGATGGCCTGTAATGTAGGTACATAAGATTGAGCGCCGCATATTTTGTGCCAGTCGCTATGTAGGAACGCCATGAATAGAGAATGGGAAAACACCTTCGGACATTGGGCAAAGCCACCCGGCAAGACCGAGGAAGAGCGAAGTGAAAACGCAATCAAGGCGATCCGGAACGCAATTGCCAAGAGCGACAAGCTCAACCGCCGAAGCATCAAGGTGTTCGTCCAGGGTTCATACCGAAACCGCGTCAATGTCCGTAAGGAGAGCGACGTGGACCTCGGTGTTCTCTGTGACGAGTCGTTCATCCCGTTCTACCCAGAAGGTACGACCAAAGAGACTTTTGGCAACGTCTCAGCCGGCTATACATATACTCGATTCAAGGACGAGCTTGAGGAGGCGCTTGTCGACTACTTCGGACGAGGTTCTGTCTATCGTGGCAACAAGGCCATCGACATAAAAGAGAATAGCTACCATGTCGACGCTGACGTAGCGCCCTTCTTCGAGTACCGGCGCTATTGGACGGATGGCTCCTACCGCTGTGGTGTTGCGCTAATACCAGACAGGGGTGGACGCGTCCACAACTACCCCGAACGCCTGCTCGAAAGCTGGCCACACACTCCATTGCACTACGAAAACGGCGTCTCGAAAAACACAGAGACTGGCCGGTCTTACAAGGGTGTCGTGCGAATCATGAAGAGCTTGCGCAACGAGATGGAGGAAAGTGGTGAAGCAGCGGCAAAACCTATTCCGGGTTTTTTACTCGAATGCATGGTGTGGAACGCTCCAAATACGTGCTTTAGTCATGATACATGGGACGGAGACATTCAAGCCGTATTCCAGTACCTCTGGTCAAACACTAAGGACGATGAGAGTTGCAAGAACTGGCACGAGGTCAACGACATTAAGTATCTCTTCCACGCCACACAGAAATGGACACGTGCTCAGGCCCATGCCTTCGTGGACTCTGCCTGGGATTATGTTGGGGTACGCACATGACGTTTTCTCGCCTACACATAAGTGTTTTTCTTGGTTTGGCTGTAGCGGTTTGGTGGCTTGTTCTGCTCATCCAGGGAACGTCCGTCGGTTGGGAGCATTTCAGGCCTTTCAGCATCGTTGTCGGATTTCTCGTGCTGCTTGGAATTGCTTTCGAGAAATTACTCTGGCGACAACACTGGCTTCAGGGATGGTTCGTTAAGCGACCAGACCTGCGAGGAACCTGGCGCGTTGAACTCAAGTCCGACTGGATCAACCCGAAGACGGGCGAGGGCGTTCCGCTTAATATCTGTTACGTGGGAATTCAGCAAACGCTCTCCACATTGCAGATGCACTTGATGACCAAGGAGTCGGAGTCTTGGTTTATCGCCAACCGCATCCGACCGTCACCGAGCGGCAATGGCTACCAGGTGGTTGGGGTCTACACGAACAAGCCTCACATGCATCTGCGTGGCGACCGAAGCGAAATACACCAGGGAGCGCTCATCATTGATACCCACGGACCATCTGCAAGGCCTGAGACCTTGACAGGAGAGTACTGGACCGACCGAAAGACTACTGGATCGATGAGTTTTACTAGCCGTGTTCCCATGGTAAGCACGCGTTTTGATGACGCGAAACATCTTTTTCCTTCGGATAAAGCCTCGAAATGAAAAGCATTGGCCCGACTAACTTCTATCAGCCCAACAACCGCATTCACAAGGACGCTCGTAAACTCGCGCCTGTGATGCGGGGCGTTAGGCGCGCGATTCTGACCTACGGCCCGCAGAGTGGATATCTCTCTGGCAATACCTGAGAGATTACCCTAGTCGCGCAAGTGTTTCCGGCTGCCGAGCGTGTGGTAAGATTCTGGAGAACAGAATAGCGCCAAAGAACATGCTTCGAGGGGGGTACTATGGAGAAGTCTGAGGTTCTAAAAATGCTCTTCGAGGAGCATCACCGCCAGCTATCCGAAACAAGTGAGAAGATTCGAACTCTTACTCATCGAGCCGTGGGTATCCTTACGATCATTACTGGCTGGCTAATTCTCGCCGGTCAAGTCCCTTCAGGTGTCCTGAGATGGGTACTCATTGCAGGTATTACCGTGATTGTTCTTGCTACCTGCGTCACACTCCTGCGGTATAATCGTAACTATCGTACAATAGCCAGCGTGGTAGCAAAGATCAACTCCGCATTTGGGTTCTTTGAGAGCGGTAGATATCTCCCTGATGACAAGATGTATCCCGACAGATGGGCAAAATTTGGATCCGAGCCTCGGCTATCTGGCATCTGGCATCATCTGACCATCATTTGCCTGATGTCAGCCGTGTGTATCACGGCAGCATTGGTGCGATAGTTTTGGCGCGCCTAACAACTCGTTGCACCCGACCTGCTAATCGAGCTGGTTTTTGAGGTGGTTTTCGCGTACACGGTTAGGTCTACACTTGACACTTAATAGCAGCATGAAGCCTGATCTCCATTCCTGCCGTCCACAAGGAGAACGATTTTGCGCAGGCAATGAGAAACAAGACTTGAGGACGATTGAAAGCGAAGACCCGACCGCAACATGCGTAGTCCGGCATTCGACGCTCACTGGCAAGGCCAACCGTCGGGGACAAGCCCCGACGCTACGAAAACAAGAGCTGATCGTGTTTTTTTTCTCAATGGAATTCCGGGGACACGATACCTATTTCTTCTCTGGCTTCCGCTTTGGGGGTCGTTTCTTCAACGGACGGCCGATGATTCCTTCGGCAGTTGCGAGAAACGCCCCATCGCCACAAGGCCGCCCTGTCCTGGTGTGTTGGCGAAGCATCTCGATGTCCTCAGGGTCACTGGCAAGGAAGCTATGCCGGTCATCGATGTCGGTCAAGGGGTCGGGATTGTAAACAAGAGGGTCAGAAGCGGTCATGCCGAGGTACCACTTTGCAGTAGACCAGGTCTAGTCTTCTGGTCTTTCTACAGGTAGAATCTGAATGCTTTGCCCTTCGAGCAGGGAGCTTCTCTTTAAGAACCTGCGCTATTCCATTACGGCAGGGAAGCCAACGCCAGGCTTGACAATCTCACCACTCCTCGCGACCCTTTAGTTGTCATGGAACAGGATGTACGAAGTGAGATCGAAAAATTGCGGGAGACGATCCGGCGGCATAACTACCTTTACTACGTCCTTGATAAGCCGAAGATCACCGACGCTGAATACGACGCGCTCTTTCGCCGGCTGCAAGAGTTGGAGGAGGCCCATCCGGATCTCATTACTCCAGACTCGCCGACTCAGCGGGTCGGTGCCCCTCCGGCTCAAGGGTTCGCCACAGCGACTCACGTCGTACCCATGCTCAGCCTGGGAAATGCCTTTGATGTTGATGAGTTGAAGGACTTCGATCGCCGCGTGCGCAAGCTGCTCGATGCGGCCGAGGTTACGTATCTAGCCGAGCCGAAGCTTGACGGTCTGTCGGTAGAGCTCGTCTATCGGGACGGCTTGTTCGTACAGGGCTCGACACGTGGTGACGGAGTGAACGGGGAGGACGTCACCTTAAATCTGCGCACGATTCGCAGTATTCCACTGCGCCTACAAGGTCTTGGCAGGAGGGTTCCTGCGCTCCTTGAGGTACGTGGCGAGGTCTACATTGATAAAGATGATCTTACCCGCCTTAACCGTCAACGCGAGAAGGAAGGCCTCGCTTTCTTTGCCAACCCGCGAAACCTGGCCGCAGGGTCGTTGCGCCAACTCGACCCGCGAGTCCCAGCCTCGCGCCCCTTGAAGATCTTCTGCTACAACATCGGCCGGGCAGAGGGGATAAGGATTAAGACGCAAGCGGAGCTCCTGGAGACGCTCCTCCAGTTGGGAGTCCGTGTTAATCCGCTCTATCGGCTCTGCAGAGGGATCGATGAGGCGATCGCTTTCTACGGGCAGGTTAAAGAGGCGCGGGAAGAGCTTCCCTATGAAGCCGATGGCGTGGTGGTTAAGGTCAACGAGTTTGCCTCAAGGCGGATCTTGGGCGAGGTTTCGCGCAGTCCACGCTGGGCGATTGCCGGGAAGTTTCCCGCTGAGCAGGGGATCACTAAATTGAAGGATATCATCGTTCAGGTCGGCCGTACCGGAACCCTGACCCCGGTGGCGGTGCTTGAGCCGGTGCGCGTACGGGGGGTGACCATTTCGCATGCCACTCTGCACAACGAGGATGAGATAAGACGGAAAGATATTCGCATCGGTGACACCGTGGTAGTGCAGCGCGCAGGGGACGTTATTCCTCAGGTTGTGCGATCACTGGTGAAGCGGCGCACTGGCGAGGAACGGTTGTTTGTAATGCCCGATACCTGCCCGGTATGCGGAAGCCGCGTCATCCGTTACGAGGGAGAGGTTGCCCACCGTTGTTTGAATCTCTCCTGCCCGGCGCGGATTAAGGAGTCGATCCTTCACTTTGTCTCCAAGGGGGGATTCGACGTTGATGGGTTTGGGGCCAAACTCGTTGATCAACTGGTCAACAAGGGGATCGTCAAGCGGGTCAGTGATATATTTCATCTTGATCGCGACACGCTGATCGGGCTGGAGCGGATGGGGGAAAAGTCGGCGAGTAACCTCCTTTCTGCGCTTGAGAAGAGCAAGTTGATCGCACCGCCCAAGATTCTTTTCGCCCTGGGGATTCCTGAGGTGGGAGAGCACACGGCCGGGCTCCTTGCCGAGGCATTTGAAGGATTGCAGGAACTTATGGAGGCGACAGAAGAGGCACTGTGTGCCCTTCCGGAGATCGGCCCGCGCACCGCCGCGGCGATCGTTGGCTTTTTCGCCAATCAGCCTAACAAAAAGATGGTCTCCGAGCTCCTCGACGCCGGGGTGAAGATCGCTGAGGTTTCAAAGAAAGCTTCGGCGCGTACTCTGGAAGGCAAGCGGTTCGTGCTCACAGGCAGGCTTGGGTCTATGCCCCGGGGGGAAGCGGGGGAGCGGATCAAGCGGCTAGGGGGTATGGTTTCCTCATCAGTCAGCTTGCGAACTGACTACGTTGTCGTTGGTGAAAACCCAGGGGCAAAAGCCGACAAGGCGCGCAAGTTGGGGGTAGCAACCCTCACCGAGGCTGAGTTCTTGGCTTTGCTTAAAGCCGATGCTTAGGCCAACTCTCCTTGATCTTGATCGTCAAGAACTGGCAGAATACCTGGTTAGGCGCGGTGAGCCGGATTTTCGGGCTGAGCAGGTCTGGCGTTCGGTCTACCGCGATCTGTCGCCCTCCTATACTAAGATCACCACCCTACCACGTGCCCTACGTGAGGCGCTTGAGAGAGATCTTCCCTTTGATCCACTACAACCGATCGATCGTATAGCAAGCGCGGATGGGCTTACGCGCAAAGTTCTTTTTCGCCTTGTTGATGACGAGACGATTGAGACGGTCTTCATGTCCTACGAGCGGCGAAGGACTGTTTGTGTCTCCACCCAGGTTGGCTGCCCTATCACTTGCGCCTTCTGCGCCACGGGGAAGAGCGGGTTTGTGCGCAATTTGTCCGTGGGAGAGATCGTGGGGCAGACGCTTCACTTTGCACGTTGGTTGCGTGAGAAGGATGAGCGCTTGACCAACGTCGTCTACATGGGTATGGGTGAACCGTTTTTAAACTACGAGGCGACGATGAAGTCGATCCGGATCCTAAACGATCATGAAGGGTTCTCACTTGCGGCGCGCGGGTTCACCGTCTCAACAGTGGGTATCATTCAAGGGATCAAACGGTTCATGGAAGAGGACCTACAGGTGAACCTGGCGGTCTCCCTGCACGCAGGCAGGGACAGACTGCGAAACAAACTGGTTCCTTCCAACCATCGCTACCCCCTTGCGAAGCTCATCCATGCTTGCCGCTCTTATACAGAGCGAACGCATCGACGGATTACCTTTGAGATTGCTTTGATAGATGGGGTGAACGACTCGCCCAAGCAGGCACGCGAGATCGCCGTGCTCCTCTCTGGGCTCCTGTGTCACGTTAACCTGATCCCTCTTAATCCGATCCCCGATTCTTCCTTTCGCCCCAGTTCCCGTGAGCGAACGGAGGCGTTCGCACATGTTTTAGAGAAGATGGGCATTCCCGTCACGGTACGAGTACGAAGAGGAATCGAGATCCAGGCCGGTTGTGGCCAGCTGCGCGCCCGCTCGCAGAGGAATTGAGAGATCGGAAGATTGAATGATCGGTAAGTCAAATCACTCAATCGCTAAATCATTAAATCACTCAATCCACCAATCTCTCACTCGTTGAGCAAACCGCGGTAGTAGCTAAGGGCATCGTGTCCCCAGTTTTCGGTGACGCGATTTAATCCCTCTTTAACGAGCTGACGCGCGCGCTCACGAGTGATGTCCATGGTCCGACCGACTTCGGCTAGGCTGTACGGGCAGCCATCCTCAATCCCGTAGTGTAGGCGTAGGGCGAGCGCTTGCCGAGCAGGAATACGGTCGAACACGCGCTCCAGTTCGTCGTGGAACAGAAGGCGGAGCGCCTCTTTCTCCGGCGAGAGTGCTGTGGGATCGGCGATTAACTCCTCCCGCGTCTCATCGCCGTCACCCCCGACAACTTGATCTAGGGAGAGGACCTCATTCACCTGTGTTTCGATCTGGCGTAGGCGTTCGACCGATACACCGAGAACCTGGGTGATCTCCTCCTCCGCAACGTGTCCGTTGCGGGAGAGGCTACGCATCTGCTCGAGTCGCCGTACGGCACGGAACAAGTAGTCAGGGATGCGGATCATACGCGAGTAATCGGTGATAGCAGTGAGGATGGTCCGGCGGATCCACCAGGAGGCGTACGTACTCAGCCTGTAGCCGCGTTCGACGTCGAACCGGTCAACCGCCTCGATCAGGCCGATGTTCCCTTCCTGGATGAGGTCGATGAGGGGAAGTCCAGCGTCGGAGTAGTCCTGTGCGATCTTCACAACCAGGCGTAGGTTGGACGTGATCAATCGTTCCCGCGCCCCATCGACACCGCTCGACATTGCACGGGCAAGGTCCTGTTCCTCTGCTAAAGAGAGGAGGGGGAAGCGGGAGATCTCACGAAAGTAGATTCGAAGGATATCCGTGGTAGCGGAGGATCGAGCCTCATCGACTGGTTGCCTCTTCTCAAGAGTCTCTCGCATCGTATCTTTCACCTAGCAAACTTTACGAGAAGAACGCGGGGATGTTCAAGTGTGCTTTTCAGGCTCCTCGCTATTTGGCCTGCCTGCTGCGGGCAGGTGTGGGTAATCAGCCACTCTCGCATCGGAACTGGCCTGCTCTCGTGAATCAAGATCTTCTCCCCCTGAGGAAGGCAGGAAAGCAGGAAGAATCCCGGTTTCTTGTGCGACAATCGCCAATCCCTCATTTTCGTGAAAAGCCCCGTTCTCTCGCCAAGACCTGTCTGCCGTACCGGCACAGGCAGGCGCTAGGATCGCCAAGGATTTATCAGCTCTCAGCCGTCAGCAATCAGCTTAGAACATCAACTCCACTTGCTCTTTCTCATTACTCTTCACTGATTACCCATTACTGTGTTTCAGCTTTTCTTCGCGTTCCCTGCGGCTCTGCGAGAGACATAAGCTTTTTCTCTCGTCCGTTCGTTTCACTCACTCAAGACGCTAAGATCGCTAAGGGTTATTTGTTCTCATCGTTCTTAAGACGTGTTCTTCCTGCATTCCTGGTCTCCTCAGTGTTAGGCCCTTGTTGTTGGTTGCAGCCGATTTCAAGACAGCCAAGAAAGATCCTGGTTTTCTGTGTCTTCCATTTTCTCCGTTCTTTGCGTCTTAAGCGTCTTTGCGAGAATCTTGTCGTTTCATTCTTTCTCTTGAGTTACCCACTCGAGGCAGTGAGGAACCGCTTTTCAAGAATCCGGAAAAGATTCAGATGTAACATCGATTACATCAAGCTCGACGACGCGCGACGCAACGCCAAGCCGCGCTGCCAGGCTGGGAAGTGTGCGACCGTTGTCCCCGGAGACGAGTTCTTTGATGTAGAGACCCCCCTCACCACAAAGCTCGAGCTCCGCTTGGCGAGGAGAGAGAAGGTTCCCTTTTGCCTCAAGGAGGCAACGCTCACGCACCAAGTCGGCGCGGCGGTGGGAGACACGCTGTGGGGTTCGTTGTTTAATCGTCCCTATCAGGCTATCAAGGGCTTCAGTGAGCGTCTCGGGGAAAATGTCCTTCTCAAAGGCGATGAGAGCGCGATAGGTCTTCTTGGCGTGTGTCTCCTTGACTAAGGCGACCGTCTCGCGAGGGACAAAGTGGAGGCCGTTCACTTGAACCTTCTCTGCGGCAGAGGCATTTACCAGGCTCTGAAGGTGAGGAAGGTCGAGACAGCGGCTTCTCGGGGAGACGACTTCCAGGACGAACGGTCGACCCGTCCCGAGCATGCGGGCGTCGATGTCCTCGCGTCCCGCACCGTGCAGGTGTGCTTCCTCTGCCCCCGCCGCGGTGAGAAACGGGGCAGCGACGAGCTCCTCCACCGATTCGGGGTACTGCTTTCCCGTGAACCCGCACGCTTTGCATCCCTCTCCGCGGCAATGGCGGCAAGGCCAGCGGGTCTGCGGGATTCCGCGGACAAGCTTGAGGTAGCGGCCGTAGATATACAGAGGAAGAATGCGAAGCTCGATCTTACTCTGTGCCAGGTCGATGATGAAGGAGAGGTGGGGGTTGGTGAGCCCCACCGTGCCGTGGCCGCTCTTAGCCTCGAAGGCCTTCCCCACCTCGCGATTGAACGCGTGTTTGAGCGACTCGGTAAGACCCGTAGGGAACCTCTCGTTAAAGAACGCTTCCATCTGGGAAAGCCGCGGGGAGAGCTTCACTCCGAACAGGTAGCTTTCAAACTCGATCCCTTTGGAAGCAGCGACGGCGCGATCAGCCCAGTCTTTGACGCGGTCAAACAGCCCGTCACAGATCCAACAGGTTCCGGGCTTTCCGTCCACCCCGAGCATAGAGAGCAACGTGCGCAGTGCTCCCCCCCGCTCACGGTTAGAGAAGCCGTGTCCGAGTTTGGCGAACGCTCGACCGAGGCAGTCGTCGCAGATCGGTCCGGCGCGTAGGATTGTCGCCGCACCCTTGATGACCTCTTTCCCTTGTTGCTCTTGATTCGCCGCACTCACGTGCTCTCCTGCCTTGCATACTTTCGGTAGTAGATCATCTTAAGATCTTCGCGCATGAACCCAATCGCCTCCAGGTCTTCTGCAACGATCGAGGAGGTAACCGATCCTCCGGCCCACTGTTTCACACGAATCGATCGTGTGTGTGTTTCATGGTGCAGTAATTGTGGTAGAAGCGCCAGAGCGGTCCGGCGCTCCTCAGGGACAAGGTCAACGAGTGGCGTGAGACGCCCTCCGTAGTTCTCGATGGCGAGGATAGGGATTCCACTTTGTAGGACGAGGTAGTTACCCGGATGGCGGCGCAGAATGAATCCCTCTTTATGCGGATGTTTTAGGGGAAACAGGGAAGCGGGCCCATAGGGGTTTGCTGGGTCACAGGTGTTCAGAAGGACCAATGCCTGGGTGTCAGAGGAGGAAGTGAGGCTCGTGACGGCTTCCCGAAGGGCAAACTGAACTCCGGACAGGCCACTGACAAAGAGTCCCCGCTCGACCGTGCCTTGCCACTCTAGGCGCGACAGGACCGGGTAAAGCCTTCTCCAGCGAATGGATAGACGCTCAAGGGAGAGTGTTTCTCTACAGACTAGGCCATAGCGAGCAAGGAGTCGATGGGCGATGGACTTTATCTCTTCCGGTGTTTCTTCACCTTGAACTTGGGGAAGGAGCGACCACCGACCTGCGCCGCCGGCCCATCCTTTTTTACGTCGTCTTCCGGGTCGCCACAGTTCTTGACGTGGCTTTCCTGACCACACAGGGGTGAGGGAATCGTTCGTCACTCTTCCGGCCCAGATCAGCTTCCACAGAGCAGCAGCGACTTGAGAAGGCGGTGCGTTGAGCCTTGATGCGATTTCATTGAGGAAGCTTGCTCCGTGGCCTTCCAGGGTATCGAGTACCTTAACCGATAGATCGTCCTTAGTCATCCCCTTCGATGGCGGAGAGAGGTGTAGAAAGGCTTTAAGATTCGCGCGCGGGCTGAACGCTATCCGTTTCATCCCCTCGTCATGAGCGTCCCCACGCCAGATGAACTCACCCGCACGCAGAAGCTCTTCAAGGAGGTTCTCCCGATACCCGCGCACGCGCGTTCCCAGAACACGTGGCCACACCTTGACAGGGAGATAGAGCCAGGCAAGCTGCGTTAACACGTCGCGGATGCCTTCCGGTCCGGTGTGAGGATGGGAAAGACGCTGAAACTCGAGGAGAAAGGAGGCGAATGTCGAGGGGGGTACTATCTTGACTTGCCGGCGGCGACGGGAGAGAGTAAGGCGGCGAATCCCGCTTGCAACCTGGGGATCACAGAGCCTCGACTGCCCATCGGGCAGCGGCACTTCTACCAACGTCATCTCGGCGAGGAGCCGGTCGAGGGTCACTTCGGAGAGGGGATAGCGCGCGAGGATCTCCTCACGCGTGACCAGGGCGTGCGAGGTGATATAACGACCGATCAAGAAGAGTAAGTCCTCCTCGTTGAGTTTGGTATAGCGTGGAAGATCCTCTCCCGCGATGAGTCTCGAAGGCTGCTCACAACCATGAAGTTCCATTCGCACGATCCGACCATCAGCGAGAAGTGTAGGAAGTGCGCCCAATGACTCTGGCGTAGCACGTTGGGCAAGCTCTTCATCGGTCAGGTCACCGATCCGACGAAGGAGCTCTACCAGTTCAGCGCCATCCCGCGCTCGATCGAACCGTCTTAAAGACTGCAATCGCTCTTCCATCGAAGCGATTGCCTCCTGATCCAAGAGTTCCACCGAGTTTTGGCGTTCGAGGACCGTGCGTACTACATCGTGATCGACCTTGCTCCCCGAAGCGGGTGGCTTTGGTGCATCCCACTCATAGAGGTACTGGGCGGTGAAGTCGAACAGGAGTGAGGATGTAAACGGGGAGGGTCTCTCCCCCCGCCGCAGCACGAATTGTGCTTCACCAGTTTCCACAGCTTCCAGAAAGGTGACCAGATCACTGATTGGAAGGTGATCGTCGAGCACCTCCCGGTAGGTCTCGACCACGATGGGGAAAGATCGATAACCGCGGGCAAGTTCGAGCAGGTCACGGGCTCGCAGGCGTTGTAGCCATAACGGCGTTCTCTTCCCTGGACGCATCCGAGGAAGCAGAAGCGCACGTGCTGCGTTCTGCCGGAAGCGCATCCCGAAGAAGGCTGAGTCTTCCAGCTCTTCTATGATCAGATTCTTCACTTCGCTGGCGCGGATTGAACGAAGGATGCTTGCAGCTCTATCGATCGGTAGATTGGCGAGCTTGAACAGGATACCCGTGTCAGAGTGAACGGCGAGCGGTACCTCTCCTCCCTGCTTGCGAAAGGTGGCGAGTGCGGCTAAAAGGAACGCGAGGTGAAAGAACCGCCCAAACGGTGAAAGGAGCGCGAGTCGCGTCTCTTCCAGCTCGTCGCGGAACGCATCGAGGAGGATCACCCGGTCGTTTGGGATCGTCCCACCGCGCTTGAGTTGATCTTTAAGATAAACTTTCACATTGTGGGCGGCGATCACGTCGAGCGAACACTTCCGAACCAGCCATTCCTCAAAATCAGGCTTGTCGACGCGGTCCTCGCACTCGCGCAGAAATGCCCCGTAGCGATGGCCAAACTCGATGTCGCGGCCGAGCCCCTCTCCGTGCCAGAACGGCATCTGCGCCGCTTGTTCATCCGATGGGGCCACGATTACTCGATCGGAGCCGATCTTGGTGATTTGCCAACGCCCGGTTCCAAGGAGGATCGTCTCTCCTTCGCGTCGCTCATAGATGAACTCCTCATCGAGTTCGCCGAGTCGTGTCTTCCCGTCCTCCAAGAATACCGGGTATTGGCCAGTATCGGGAATCGCTCCGCCATTCACGATCGCCAAGTGCCGACTTCCCGGAAGAGGGTAGAGGAAGTTGTTCACCCGATCCCAGGAGATCCGGGGTTTTAGGCTGGACAAGGCTGGGGTTTGATATCCCCCAGTGAGCATGTCGAGAACGGAGAGAAACGTCTCTAGAGCGAGGTCGTGGTAAGGAGAGGCCTGTCTGATCAGGGCGTAAAGCTCGTCGACTTTCCGCTCCTTTACCGCGACCATCGCCACCACCTGCTGGGCAAGGACGTCGAGTGGGTTTTTAGGGATGTGGATCGCCGAGATTTCACCGTGCTTCATGGCTCGCCCGAGAGCGGCCATTTCCAACAGATCCTCGCGCGTCTTGGGGATCAGGCGTCCTTTGCTCGCCGCCCGGTGTACGTGGCCGGCGCGTCCGACCCGCTGAAGGCCGCGAGCGACCGAGTGCGGTGATTCCACCTGACAGACAAGGTCGATCGCTCCCATGTCAATCCCGAGCTCCAACGAGCCGGTCGCCACCAGGGCCGGGAGACGCCCCACCTTTAAGTCCTCTTCGATCTGGTGTCGCCGCTTCTTTGAGACGCTCCCGTGATGTGCGTAGACAAGATCGTGGCCGGCGAGCTTGTTCAACTCCGCGGCGATCCGCTCCACGCTGCGGCGGTTGTTGGCGAAGATAAGTGTGGAACAATGCGACTCAATCAACTCCAGTAGCTGCTCGTAGATCGCTGGCCAGATGGAGGGGCCTGTATCATCGTCGCATGGAAGATCGGTCATGTCATCGACCGGTGAGAGGACAGCGATTTCAAGGTCTTTGCGCATTCCAGCATCGACGATTGTCACAGGCCGGGGAGAGTTCGTCTTTCCGTAACCACCGAGAAAGAGAGCAACTTCTTTAAGTGGCCGCTGCGTCGCCGAGAGGCCAACTCGCACGAACGATCTTCCAGCCAGCATCTGCAGGCGTTCGAGAAGGAGGGTGAGAAAGGTGCCGCGCTTGTTCGCGCAGACGGCGTGGATCTCATCCACGATGGTGTACTGCACGGTCCGCAGGATCTCCCGCGCGCGTTGCGATGTAAGGAGAAGGTGCAACGATTCAGGAGTGGTGATCAGGATCTGCGGTGGATGGCGCACCATCCGCTGCCGCTGCGAGGAAGAAGTGTCTCCCGTACGTACACCGACTGTCACCTCAGGCAGGTCAAGTCCGAGTCCGCTGGCTGCCGAGCGGATTCCTGCAAGCGGGGTCTCCAGGTTCCGCTCAATGTCGGTGGCGAGCGCCTTTAACGGTGACAGGTAGAGGATGTGAACTCCGCTTAAAGCTTGCCCACGTTGTTGACGGAGGATAAGGTCATTGATCGCAAACAGGAACGCGGCGAGCGTCTTCCCCGATCCTGTCGGAGCGAGGATGAGGGTGTTCTCCCCCCTGGCGATCGGCGGCCAACCGAGGGTTTGCGGCGGGGTCGGCGCGTTAAAGCTCTCCTTAAACCAACGCCTCACTGCCGGATGAAAGAGATCGAGAGCAGCATCTTTTACCATGGTAAGCATTCTCGTAAAAAAGCAAGAATTGCGCCAGTTGCCGGATCGTTAGAGCATTCCGCTTTCACATGCGAAGCGCTCGTTTGCATTCTAAATAAGTTTATGCTATAGTGAACCCCATACTCGATAATGGCAAACCCAAGCGAAAGCTGGGGACGCAAAGTTACGGGCCTAAAGGAGAATTTCCATGGTCGCCGGACCGCCGAAGGTAAAATTGATGGTGTTTTGTTGTCTCGTTGTCTCTGCATACCTCTTTTTTGTTGCGAAAATACTTGCAGGTGGCCAGGCTGGCAAGCACGGTTCGTCAGGCCTCACAGAGGTGCAGAAAAAGCAGTCTTATGAGTCCTTCTTCACAGTGACTGCTAGCGACTCACATTTCAAAAGATATACCCGCCGTTTCGCTGCTGGCTGCGCTGGGGAGACATTCTCAGCGCGGAGCGGACTTTTTGGTGGCGGTTCTGGACTTCTTGTTTATCACACTCCTCTCCGGGCGTTCCGGCCTCTCCCCATTGCTGGGAGCTCCTGCAGGACGCGGGAAAGGAAAGATCCGGGGGTTATCCGGCTTACTGCAGCCACAAGCCGATCCATCCGGAACCGCCAACGTTTCCTGTCCTCATCGGCCAGCAGGAAACCAGAATTTATTTCACCCCCTTGGGAGACGGTTAACATAAGAGAACAGAAAGGATAAGAGAGTTTTTCACATCACACCTCCTTGCGGCCTCCGTAGGCGGGCCCGAGCCTCTCAGGGCCCGCCACTCTTTTACCCAACTGTATTTCCGTCACGATGCGGTTAACCATTCCTCATACATCATACATCGCCGATTCCTTCGGTGAGGGGTATCCGGTTGCTTTGGATCTGAAAGTCCCTGTTGCACCTGCTGGTTGCTTGGTTTAGGATTGGCTGAATGGGTGACTTATCGGTTTGGCCTTTCTGGTTATCGTTGGCGATATTTGTCATCACGTATGTGGGGATCTTCTCGGAGAGGATCCACCGGACGATCGTCGCTCTATCCGGCGCGGTATTTATGATTGCCATCGGAAGCTGGTTCTCCTTCTACGACATGCACAAAGCGGTGGAGGCAATCGACTTTAACACCATCTCCCTTCTCCTAGGGATGATGATCGTTGTCGGGATGTTCAAGGAAACCGGCTTCTTCCAGTACCTGGCGATAAAAGCAGCCAAGTTTGCGCGGGGAAAGCCGTGGCTGCTTCTCGTATATCTAGGGCTAGTTACTAGTCTCGTCTCCATGGTTCTTGATAACGTAACTACTATCATCATCATGGTCCCAGTGACCTTCTCTGTGGCTGATATCTTGGGAATACCTGTACTTCCATTCCTGATGAGCGAGGTGCTGCTCTCTAACATCGGTGGGGTGGCGACACTGATCGGAGATCCTCCAAACATTCTGATTGGCTCTGCGGCTGGCTTCAGCTTCACTGATTTCCTGACACACCTGGCACCGATCGTCGTTGTCGCTTGGCTCCTTGCCCAAGGACTCCTTCTCTTCATTTTTCGCCGGTCCCTCGCACAAAAGCCAACGAACGTCAACCGCCTCATGGCGATGGATGAGCAAAAGGCGATTGTCGATCCTCTTACTACGGGCCGGATGCTGAAAGTCTTGGGAGTGACGATCCTTCTTTACCTCATTCACGATCGGATAGGTCTTGATCCGGGATTGGTTGCCCTCATTGGCTCCTGTCTTGGCCTTCTGTGGGTGAGACCGAAGCTCGACCGGATCTTAAGCGATATCCACTGGGACGTCCTGTTGTTCTTTATGTCGCTGTTTGTCATTGTCGGAGGGCTAGAGGCGGGAGGAGTTCTGGATTTAGCCGGGATAGGAATCACCCATCTTACCGAGCATGGAATGTTTCTTGCTGTACTTGTGATTCTCTGGACAGGCGCCCTCGCATCCGGGGTATTGAGCAACGTCCCGTTCACCATTGCCATGCTTCCGATATTGAAAGGGCTGGCCAGCCAGGGGATCCCTGTCGCCCCTCTGTGGTGGGCGTTGGCCCTCGGAGTCGGGTTTGGGGGAAACCTGACTCCGATCGGAGCGGCTTCCAACGTACTCGTTATCTCTCTATCAGAGAGCACAGGAGAGCCGCTCACATTCAAGGGGTGGCTTAGAAGCGGATCAGTGATCGCACTTGTTACCTGTGTGGTTGGAAGTGCTGCCCTCCTCCTCGCACTCAAGTTGGGCCTCCTATAGAATCCTTTTAGAGGTGATCTAATGCCTGTTAGCTTGTCCTCCTCGATCGAGATGATCGATACACTCCAGTTCGGCCTGCCCTGCATAGGCGCTGCCTATCACATCTACGGCAAAAGGCACGCGCTGATCGATACGGGGACGTCGCACGCTGCTACACGGATCAGAGAGCGACTAGGGTCCCATGCCCCTGACTTCATATTCTTAACTCATGTTCATCCAGATCACGCTGGGGCATCTGCAATGTTGGCCGAGGCTTATCCAGAAGCCGTAATTGGCGTGCATGAGCGGGGGGTTAGACACTTGGTCGACCCAGTACGAATTAACGAGAGTGTTCGCGCCTCGACCGGGCCACTGGCCGACCTCTACGGTGAGATGTTCCCGATTCCTGTTGAACGGATCGTTGTTCTGAAAGGTGGCGAGAGGTTTGATTTGGGAAAAGGAATGCGTATTGAGGTGATTGACACCCCTGGCCATGCACCGCATCATCTTTGCTTCTTTGAGCGCTCACATCGCGCACTCTTCTGTGGAGATGCACTAGGGATCTGGCGACGTGAGATGCACGTTCCCGCAACCGTTCCTCCCAGCTTCGATTCTGAACAGAGCCTTGCGACTATTAAGCGGCTTGCGGAGTATCAGCCGGAGTATCTCTATCTATCGCATTTTGGTGAGGTCAGGGATGCGGCGACATATATTGACCGGTATGACCTTCTTCTACGTGAATGGATGGGGAGGATTAGTGAGCTTCACCGAAGTTTCTCGGATGAAGAGGTTATTCGGAAAGTGCTGAGTGCGCCGAAGTTCCAAGGATTGGAGGAACCCCTTTTCCTTGAACTTAAGATGTGCGTGCGGGGTGTGCTTGACTACTTGGATCGGGAGGCATGTTGATCGCACAGATCCTGCTTCCACTTCCGATTGATCAGACCTTCGACTTTCTCATACCAAAGAAACTGGAGAAAGAGATCGCGCTGGGGCAGCGAGTAAGGGTCTGTTTCCGGGGGACCGAGCGGTGGGGAATCGTTGCCGCGTTAGTGACAGAGAGCGAGCACGAAGGCCCGCTGGAACCGGTTTTGGAGATCTCAAAAGGGCCGTCGTTCTCTCCAGAAGCGCTCTTTTTCTGCGCTCACATCGCTGAACACTACCTAGCTCCAGTTGGCCTGGTGGTGAACCGGGTGCTTCCTCGACGGGTAAGTGCGCATAAGGAGAGGTTCTTCGTATTGGCGAGGGAGATGGGGGAGTTAATCTCA
>JAUWYG010000152.1 GCA_030615945.1 Candidatus Bipolaricaulota bacterium
GGGTGAGACTACATATGGCACGATCGCATTCGTCAGACCGGACCGATTGAGGATGGAGATGTGCATGGGAAAAGACGAAAGGGCCAAGCAATACCTGTATTCTGATGGACTTACACTCTGGCAATATCTGCCGTTTTTTAAGATGGCTTCCAAGGTCGATCTGGCCGCATTGAGGGAGGAGTTTCCAGAGACCATCAAAGAATTGGTCGAGGGGCAGGCGGACATTGAGGGCGTGCTGGGCAAGATCGACAAAGGCAGTATTGAGTACCTCGGCATTGAGGATCTGGATGGTGAGGAAGTTTGTGTCTTTCAGGGCGATGTGATCCAGGAAGAAGACGCAGAAGTCGCACGAGTCAAGGCATGGGTTTCAAACGTGGATGGTTTACAGAGGAGGGTAGAGGCGTATTCCCTGGATGGTGAACTGATCTACCAGCAAAGGCTAAAGGATGTTTTGGTCAACATCGAGATTCCTGATCAAGAGTTTAGGTTCGATGTCCCGGAAGGGACAGCCATCATCGATGTTACGCAGGAGCAAAGGGAGAAACTGCAGGGTGGGATAGTAGAGGAGACTATCCCAGGGGACTCTTAGACCGGCGAGCGAGCCTTTTAACAGGAGGTTAATCAACCTCCGACATAGTGATCCCCTGTGATACTGAGGGCGCATCAGGAAAAGGCCTTTACGCCCTGGTGGACTACTTTCGAACTTCCAATCCGAGGCGAAAAGCTAAGCACTAGGATCCTCGGTCTCAGCCAGGTCCACCTGCCAGCGCAACTGAACTTCAGGCAGCGCTATAACCTTCCGTCATCTATCTGCACATCCACAGGGAGATCAAGCGATCAGGGGAGCCTTTTGATGCGAATCCACCAAGCCAGGAGCGACACTTCACTAAAGGGGGCCGTGAAAATATCCGGCCCGGGTCCGTATGTCCCCACAGTTGATCGAGTCCATCGCTATGGGTGAACACGTAGCCTCAACTCCCAGCGGCTGAGCGGTTAACCACGCGATTTCCACAACTTCCTCAACGTTTTCTCATACACGCAAGGCATAGTGGGAGCTATCTACTAATTTGCAACACCAAAAAAGGAGGGTTAGATGAAGAGCCAGACAAGGGTGATTTCTGCAGTGTTAGCAGCGAGTCTGCTGTTCAGCGGTTTTGTCGTGATAGCGGGGGGATCGGTGGGGTGGGAGTCTGACGGCCGCTTGCCGATTCATCTTGGGGAATTCTGTCGAGATGCGATGATGGATGCCCTGGGAGTGCCGAAGGAGGAGCTCTATCAAGGGGAAGCAAAATCCGTACGGGCTGAGTGGGACTTCTCGCACAGTTCACAACAGACCATTGCCACACAGATGCGGATAATGGGATTGCCTATCAGAGGCTAGTTAGTATGGCCTGTGCACCGATACAAGTTGCTGTTCCCTGTTCACGCACAGCCAGCAACAACCATGAGAGGGGCTGACTGAGCGCTCTCACGGAGCAGGCCAAAAGCAACCAATTCTCACCAGAGGGGAGGGTCTTGAGCGCGCCCTCCCCTCCTCCTTGTAGATATCCGGCAACCCCTTACCTTATTGGACTACTTTTGAACTCGTGTCGGTCTCGGTACGGCGAAGGTTAGTACGCCCGGGAGGACTCGAACCTCCGACCTTCGCAGCCGCAGTGCGACGCTCTGTCCTCTGAGCTACGGGCGCATGTCTGGCCCCGTGGAATACAGAGAGCCGGACCTATTCCACAGGGCTGGCGGAGGGACGGGGATTCGAACCCCGAAGCCCTTGCGGGCGTACCGGTTTTCGAGACCGGCTCCTTGCCATTCGGTCATCCCTCCACCAAGTGATAGTAGAGGGTTTACAGCGCTCCTGCAAGCAGCAAAGCCATTGGTCACTCCTTGGCAAAGGAAACGGACAAAACTACGTTTCTTCGTAGCGTCGGGTCCCATGAAATAGTATTGCACGGGACAAGGTTTATCCCCGACGAAAGAGAACGTCGGACATGAAGTCCGACGCTACAGGAAAAAAACTACGTTTAACCCCCGTTTGAGCTGAAGCTGAAGTACACCAGGGCGGCCAGGCCGGCAAAGATCAACGCATTCAGCCACCACTGGCTCTCCTGGGTGGGCTCAGGAGGGAGTGTTGGGTAGAGTTCCTCCCAGTAGATCCTCTCGCTTGGCTCTTCGAGGAGAGTTTCGCCGCCCTCTGCCTTAAAAGCTTGAGCGGTGATCACCTCTGGCAGGGTGAGAAACTCATCTCCCAGCCACTGTCGTGGCACCGGCCCAAGTGGGTTACCGTGAAGGGCGATCGCCCGCAGGGAGGTGGTGGGAAACCTGAGCGTCTCGTCTCCTTTACGGATACGGAGTAAAAGGAGCTCCGAGACCCCGCTGAAGGCGGAGAAGGGACCAAGGTAAACCCGCTCGTTTGTCTCAACGATCAGGCGGGGGAAGTCGAGCGTGATCTGGCGAACTGTGGAAAGTGGAATGTCAAACGCCTGTGGCGGGCCGAACGGCGATACCGACCGGGGAACGTTAAGACGGATCACTGGGGAAATCCCCGTGAGGCTC
>JAUWYG010000105.1 GCA_030615945.1 Candidatus Bipolaricaulota bacterium
ACACAAGGTCCTCCAGTTCACGTGAAGTTCGGTTCGCGGGCACTCGCGGGCCGCGCGGCTTGTCCGCGAAGTCGACACGGTCGAGGCGTTTGTCCCCAGCGCGTTGAACCCAGAGTTGTACGGTGCTGAGAGCGACTCGAAGCCTTCGTGCAACCTCGCGCATTGGAATGCTGCGTCGCACCGCCGCAACCATCTGTCGCCGGCGCTTTTCGGCACTTGTTTTTTGGCCATTGTGTTCTCCTTAACCGGCGGTTTATTGTCATAATACAGAAGCTTAAGTGACCGGGAAATGCTGACATGTGGCCAGTGAGAGATTGAGTAATTTAACAATCTCCCCTCCGGGCCAGGCTCCGTCCCCAAGGGGCTCCAGCCCCGGCGGGAGGCCCTTCAGGGCCGGCGGCCGATCATTCAGTCGCTAAATCTCTCAAGATTTGTATCATTCGTGGAATTCGTGATAAGGAATGTACTGAAATGTTAAACAAGTACTTCTCCTCCAATATACACCGTGATGGCGCTATCCACCTTGCAGGTAGAAAAGGAGAACAAACAGGACGACAAACGCCCCCAAGACGAGGAGATCCCTTCTGGGAAAGCCTGGCCCCTCCGCGTAGGCAAGCGGGGAGGGACAGCCGTAGGTGATACAATCATCCACGGCGGTACGTAGATGAAACTCCTCGGCCCGGCCCGCTCCCACGATCGCCTCTTCCCCAACAAAGATCACTGGCACGCTCGTTGCCAGTACCCCATAGTGGGAAGAGAGCTTCCATAGGAGATCCATCATTCCAGGTTCGTTGATCTCATAGCGGACGATCACAAGCTCGTCGTGGCCGACGACGAGCTCCTCGAGCGCCCCTTCCATCTGCACACAGTCCGGGCAGCCCTCCTCGTAGAAGACAACGATCGCCGGTTGTGTGACCTGCGACTCAGTTTGGACCTGTGGGAAAGCAATCAGCGCGATGACAGCCGGAAGAAGGGCCGCTGCGGCAAGCACTGCGAAGCTTCGTTTGAACACGTTTCCTCCTTCCTTAGCTTTAGAGATATCCCAACTGAAGGACGAGGATCATCCCCGCCCCTAAGAGGAACATAACGATACCCGATACCAGGTGGAGTTTCCCCAGGCGAGCCGAGCGCCATCGCTCCGCCCGTGCTGTGGTCGTGTATCCGAAATGGACCGCCAGGGTTATGATGAGAAGAGGAAGGATGAAGATCAGATTGTAGAAGAGAAGGAGTCCAGTCCCTTGCGCCCGGGTGGTCGTCTTGGAGAGGAGAGCGAGAATCGCGATGTACGGTCCCGAAGAGCAGGGAAGGAGAAACAAGGAGTCGATGACTCCCACAGCGAACGCGCCGGGGACGGAGACAACCGAGGAGGTAATTCGTTTTACGGTGGGTCGCCACCGCTGCGGGACCTCGATCGTAAACCACTTGCCGTAAGCGAAGTAGTCCTTCATGTTCCACAGTCCGAGCAGGATCGCGAGGCCCGAGACCGCGAGGATGAACGGCCGCTGCACCCCTGCCGCCTGGATCGCAGAGAAGATCCCGATCCCCATCAAAAAGTATGAGATATAGATCGCCGCGATGAAGGCCAGTCCCGCCGGGAGAACCTTCCCTTTCCTCCCAGCAACGAGGAGCGTCCCCAAAAGCAGGACCAACACGGCGAAGGTGCACGGGTTCACCGAATCAGCGGCAGCGGCGAGGACGACCGCCGGGATGGTAAGCTTCCCCACCAGCCCTTTCCCTTCCGTTGTCTCCGCCCGCATCAGGGGAGAGGGAGCGTTTTCCGCTATCGCCTGCGCGATTACCTCCTCAAGCCTCATCTCCCCCACTCGTCCAGACACGGTCGTCGGTGTCTCGGCGAGCCCGTAGAACGTATCCCCCACCAGGGCGATATCTCCGATGAACAGAATAGGGACAGGGCCAAGTTCCGCGCCGTAGGCAGCGAGAAGACGATCCAACAAGTCGTGTGCATCGGCGTCGTGGATCTCGTAATGGAGGATATGCAGTTCAGGGTACTTCGGGCTGATCGACTCCAAGAAGGCCTCGGTGCGGACGCAGTGAGAGCAGCCGTCCTCGTAGAAGTAGACGAGCTCCACCTCCCCTGCGAGGACGAAGAGCGACCCGAGAACAAGCAATACGCCAAATACAACCAGCAACCGTTTCACAAAGGATCCTCTCCTTTCGATCTGATTCGCCAAACCGTAGTTTGCTGCCTAGTCGACCGCTGTGGAGATGATAAACTTATCCTTGTACACGCTCGTCCACTCGTCGAACCCACCCAGAAGGCTCTTTGCGTCGGGGAACCCGATATTGTTCAGGTTTTGTGCTGCTTGGTCACTCAGGGAGCCGTCCTGGTCGTAGAGGATCAGAAGCACCCCTTGGGGGAGCCGGCTCGTCCAGTCACCCAGTTCCGTATAGGGGATGTTGATCGCACCCATCAGGTGCGAGGCAGCATAGGCCTCAGGCTCCCGCAGGTCGATCAACAGGTAGAACAGGTAGTTGAGGTCGCCTATCGCGATGTGATAGGGCTGCGCTCGCGTGACGGTTCCGACCACGCGCAGGGTCAGCCGAGCCGTGGCCGGGTCGTTCGATTCAACATAGATGCTCTTACTGATGGCCCCACCGAACCCTGCTGTATCCACAATGGCTTCTAGTGCGACCGATTCTCCCGGGGCCAGGTTAGCCTTGGCGAGGGCAGTGGTTGTGCACCCGCAACTTGTCCACACCCGCTCGATCGAGAGGGGTTCATCCCCCCCGTTACTGAGGATGAACTTATGGGTAACAAAGGCTCCTTCCAGCACGGCACCAAAGTCGCACACAGGGTTATCCACCTCGATCTTCGGCGCCGCCATGAGAGTGCCTCCCAATGTAAGAACAGCGATCAGGGTGAGAATCCCGACCTTCTTCATGTCTTCCTCCTTGTTGATGTTCGTTCATCTGCCGAATGTACACACAGTGCCCCCTTTTGTTCAAGGACTGCTGCCCATCTCCTTCTCTTCTTTTCCCGTAGCAAGGCGATCATTCGAGAGGTGAGAGAGGTCGCTAGCCGAGGCCATCGGTTCCTCCCTTGGACCCTGCGACGCAGCGTCCCTTATGCCGCAGGGCAAGGCGACGCCTCAATCGGACCAGTTCAGTGATGAGCGCATCCGCAGGGATCTCCTTCAAAAGGAAGGCCTGCAGGCGCTTCGCCCTCTCCCCTGTACAAGCGTGGTAATGGGTCCACCTTCCCTCGCGCTTACCCTCGATCAGGCCCGCCTGCCGCAGGAGCCGCAGGTGCTTTGAGACCTGGTACTGGGCAAGCCCGGTGGCGTCCACGATTTCGCACACGCACAGCCAGTCACGGTGGTAGACGAGAAGGTAGAAGATGCACAGGCGATCGGGGTTGCCTAGGAGACGGAATAGGCTTGCCCACTCTTCCATCGCACGCTCCTCACATGCAAAATATGGCATATAATAAGAGAGGCGAGAGCCCTTGTCAACGATGGTGAGGTTTCCTTCGACTCAAGTGAGTGTTGCAGAACGCTCGTCACGTATACTTCCTCGAAGGATCGCGGCCGCTTAGGACCGGCATCTCTCTTTCTGCCGTGCTGCACCCCGACGCGGCGAGGATCGATGCTACTCACCGACTGAGGAGAGGAGGAACTTCTCATGGAAGACGCGCATCCACTCGCCGAGTCCGCCAAGGAGGCTCTTTGCGTCGGGGAACCCTGCATCGTTTAGGGTTTGTGCTGCCTCGTCACTCAGCGAGCCGTCGTGGTCGTAGAGGATCAGGAGCACCCCTTGGGGGAGCCGACTCGTCTAGCCTTCCAGCTCGGCGTAGGGGATGTTGATCGCCCCCATCAGGTGGCCGACCGCGTAGTCCTCTGGCTCCCGCAGGTCGATCAACAGGTAGAACAGGTAGTTCAGGTCTCCCACAGCAATGTGGTAGGGTTCAGGCTCCTTAACTACGCCGGTCAATCGAAGAGTCAACCTGGGAGTATCTGGGTCGTTGGACTCGACGAAAATGCTTTTGAGAACGCGCCCACCGTATCCCCACGTATCAAAAACGGCTTCCAGTCCGACTGATTCTCCTGGAGCGAGGCTGGTGTTGGAGAGAGTGGTGGTCGTACACCCACAACTTGTCCGCACGCGGTTGATTGTGAGGGTTTCGTCGCCAACATTGGTGAGAGTGAAGGTGTGGATGACTAAAGAGCCTTTCAAAGCCTCTCCGAAGTTGTAAACGGGATTATCGACGCTGCTCCTCGGTGCGGCCGCACCCGTTATGCCCATGGTGAGACACACCAACAGCGTGACGGTTGTGATTTTATCCATGCTTCTCCTCTCTTAATCTTCTTGCAAGAGTTTCTTGATCTCCTCTACGGTGAGGCTCTTGCCCTCTGATTTGATCATCCCATCGACGACCAACGCGGGGAGCCGCTTCACCCCACGCACCTACGCCTCGCCGATATCATCGACCCTGACCACCCGCGCTTCAACTCCCAATTCAGCAAGCGCCCGCCTGACACCTTCAATGGGGATCTTGCAGCTGGAACAACCCAGGAGGCAGCCCGTCCCAAAGACCTCGATCTTCTTCATGAGAGACCGTCTTTCTTCAAAGTTGTGCCTCCCTGGGGCCTCGCCTTTACTTGGGACAGCATTGGATGTTCTCACGGATAACCTTCTCGTAATCCTCCAAGG
>JAUWYG010000083.1 GCA_030615945.1 Candidatus Bipolaricaulota bacterium
CCCATGTCAAGTTACCATTCACCTGTCGAATTCAACAATTGAATTATAGCGCAAAGGAATGCTCTTGTCAAGCTTGAGGAATGTAAGCGCCAGGATTAAGACTCAGTCTAGAGAGAGCAGACAGTAAAGAACCCCACAGCAAACTAAAGGGGCATTGAAAAGCAAAACTTAAAGACCTAACCGGAGTTGGTCTTCGTGCTGCAATTTGATGTAGATTTGCCGCATTGGAGGTAACCTGGGGGGTGTAGTAAATTCTGAACGGACCTACTACACCCCCAAGCACACCTGTCTGCGTGCGCCCGCCTGTCGCATCCGCAACGCAGACAGGAACACGCACAGGCAGGCAAGGTACCACGCTACATCCATCTTTTCGTAGCGTCGGAACTCGTCTCCGACGTTGAGGGGTTTATCCTTAAGAGAACTCATGCAGCCAGTACGAACAACAGGCTAATTCGCCTGCGGCGAATCTCCACTTTCCTCCCCCCAACAAACTGGGGGGTATCCAGCGGAGGTTCTTTATGAGTATGGGTCCATTCCCCCGGGTCTTCGTCCGGCAAGGTTACGCTTTGCTTCGCCATTCCCAGGCGGTACTTACGATCTCATCGAGCTCGGTGAACCTGGGCTGCCACCCAAGATCCTTCTGGATACAAGTGGGATCGGCGATCAATTGGGGCGGGTCTCCGGGACGCCTCTTCCCTTCCTCTAGCGGGATCTCTCTTCCGGTGACCTGCCGACAAACGTCGATGACTTCACGGACGGAGTACCCTCTCCCGATCCCCAGGTTATAAGCACTGCTCGCGCACCCTTTCTTGAGCGCTTCGAGTGTCAGGATGTGCGCCTCGGCCAGGTCGTTTACGTGGATGTAGTCCCTTAGGCAGGTTCCGTCCGGGGTATCGTAATCGGTCCCGAAGATCGTGATGCATTCTCTCCTGCCAAGCGCCGCATCAAGCACGATGGGAATGAGATGGGTTTCGGGATGGTGGTTCTCACCGAGCTCCCCTGCGGGATCGCACCCGGCAGCGTTGAAGTAGCGAAGTGAGATAGAGCGCAAACCGTACGCGTGGGCGTAGTCTTCCAGGAGCTGCTCGACCATCCACTTCGTCTTTCCGTACGGATTCTTGGGGCGCTTGGGATGACTCTCCGGGATGGGGATCACCGCGGGGTCTCCGTACACGGCCGCACTGGAAGAGAAGATCATCCGATCCACACCGTGCTTGTGCATGGTTTGAAGGAGGTTGAGGGTGCCGACAACGTTGTTCTGGTAATAGACCTGCGGATCATCCACCGACTCTCCGACCTTGATGAGACCGGCGAAGTGCATGACCGCATCGATCGAGTATTCGGCGAAGGCCCGGTTGAGGGCCTCTCGATCGAGTAGATCGGCTTGGACGAAGCGCTCGGTGAGGACCGCCTCGCGGCGGCCCTCGGAAAGGTTGTCGAACACCATGACCTCGTAACCTCGTTGCAGAAGCTGCTTTACACAGTGACTTCCTACATATCCCGCACCACCACTAACTAGGATCAACGCTCCTCCTTCCTTTTAAAAGGGACAGGCCAATATAGTCGGGAGTCCATGGTCGGTGAGTGATGAGTGAAGGGTCATGAGTCCGGAGCCGAGAGTCCGAAGTCTAGAGTCCATAGAAGATAGTCATGAGTCGGGAGTCAAAACCAAACATGATCGTGAGTCAGGAGTCAGAAGCCATAGGCCAAGGGAGTCCAACGTCCATAGTCGATAGTCCGAAATCCAAGGTCCAGCGTCCAGAGTCCAATGCCCATCAACCTCGCTGCGGCCACTGATCATCAACGATAGGCCTTCCCCCGATGCCGCACATGGTAGATGATCACGACCTCAACTTTCACATCCACCTGATATACCACTCGATAGTCTCCAACACGGATGCGGTAGGCTCACTCCACTCCGCGAAGCTTGTGGCACCCTCTTCGAAATGGATCATCGGCCAAAGAATCTACAGCTTGAATGATCCGAGGAATCTGCTGAGGATCCAGCCTCCGTAGATCCCGTACTGCAGAGCGTTTCCATTGAACCCTATAAGAGCCCATCTTTTTTTAGCTTCTGCTTCAGTTTCTCGAAGGAGACTGTGGGCTCCTCTCGCCTTTCTGCGATGATCGCCAGATCATGTAAGTCTTCTAGCATCTCTTTATACTCGTTGAGCGGGAGGATGACGGAAGTCCGCTCGCCCTTCTCGTCTACTATATATCGCGCTACCTTGTGCTCCATTCTTTCCCTCCTGGCATGAAGTTGGTCCAAGGTCGATGGTCCAGAGTCCATAGAAGATAGTCATGAGTCGGGAGTCAAAACCAAACATGATCGTGAGTCATGAGTCGGGAGTCCAGGCCGTAGGCCGGTGGGTGGTAGGTGGTGGGTAGGAAATGGCAAGTAGTGGGTGGTAAGTGGTAGGTAGATAAATCACTGTCGAGGCTCCTGGTATCGTATAAAGCTGGGGAATTCGGGGGACACATACCTTATTTCCTCCGCTTCCGACCAGGCTTTCGCCTGCGAAGGAAGCGCCCAGTGATCGATTCGACCTCCTGCATTTTCCGGGATCAGATTTTTATTTTTGGCGTTTTGTCTAATGGCAAAAAAATAGCATTCCAGAATCTGTCAACGACTTTGAGACACCCACTTCAACGGGTTGATCCATACCGCCTCGATAATGCGCTTGGTTTCACAGCTTAGCAAAACGTTCCAGCCTGCTTCCCCGCAACGTCTCGCACGAGGCATTGAAGCCATTCGATATGAACGTCCAGTTCTTGGCCGAGTGGATCAATTTGCCTCCGTGACTTTGACCTTGACTTGGTAACCGAGACGTTCCAGAAATTTCTCGCAATCCTCCCATGTGAGGCCAAACGCCCGCACGTCGGCCAATCCCAAACGGCCAATGACATCGCGGAGCGTCTCGAGATGCGCCTCTTCGAACTCTTCCTCTCGCATGGCTTCTTCTGCCCAATCGACAAGCTCCTCTAGATTGATCTGATGGCAGAGATAGCCTTCGATCTTTTGTCCGACATCGCGACGCGTAATCATAAGGATTCACCTAATTCCTATTCTCGATCTTTTGGTGTCCCTTGTCAACGGGATATTTTTCGTGAATTTCCATGAGTCTCCCTTGATCATTGTAGATCTCCTGATAGAACTTGAGCGTATTCTCGTTCTTATCAACTTTCTTGACATATCGAGCTTTCCAACCCGAGTGACCTTCCACTTCATACCAATATCGTCTTCCGCCGTGGGGCAATTCTTCCCAAGACCCAAATTTCCGTTCGTTCTTTCTCTGCTTGGATCGATTCGTCAATGAATTCATGAATTTGAATGGGGGAATTGGGGAATTAGGGGACACATACCTTATTTCCTCCGCTTCCGACCGGGCTTTCGCCTGTGAAGGAAGCGCCCAGTGATCGATTCGACTTCCTGAACGAACGCATCCCTGCCAAGAGGTCTGCCGGTCCGCGCCGGTTTAGGGTCAAGTCTTGTAATGCAACATTTGAGGAGAACTGTGCTGTATGATTGCAAGACCCAATTCTGAGATTCTATTCCTTGATCATATCAACTCTAGCTTCTTTAACACTTCCAGCACCAGCGGCAGGGGCTCTTGCCAAAGCCAATCTACCTTCAGCCAGAATCCCGGGACGGTATGGGAATGATAGACTCCACTCGCCTCAGGATCAGCAAGCCGGTAACGTCCATCTGCACCTAATATGTAGAAGTCGGCCCGTCGTTCCTCCAGGTCTAACAGCCAGTATTCTTTCACTCCGCCCATCTCATACTCGGCGAATTTCTCACCGCGGTCCCGCAGGCGGCTCTCGGGAGAGGTGATCTCAATTACTAGGTCTGCAGGGCCTTCTAAGTAAGTCTCCTTTAATCGCTTCAGATGCTCCTTAGCGATGAAGAGGATGTCCGGCTCACGACCGGAAAGCTCAGGCCCGGTCCTCATCTGGAAAGGAGCACTCCGGACGACGCCCATCCCACGAGCCTCCGCATAGACCCGCAGGATCGCCGTTAAAAAGTCCGCCAAATCTTGGTGCTTATCAGATGCCGGTGATAACATGATGACCTCCCCATCGACCCACTCCGCCCAGGTGTCCTCATCGCACCACTCCAAAAATTCTTCGTAAGACAGCTTCTTCGTTGGCACCTCAAGCTTTGTCATCTTCTACCCCCTTAAAATCCCGCTCCCAATACAGTATAGCAAACAGCCCAAAACCGATCAACGCAGCTCCTGCCCTTGAACATTGGACCCCACCAGCTGCCCTTGGAAATCCCAGGCAGTGATGACATAAATGATAGCTATCAGCCTTCAGCTATAAGCTAATTTCTGATCGCTGACCGCTGCATCCCCATCACCGGTCCGGAGTCAAACAGCTGCTGCCCACCCAGATCGAAGACCCTGGCCCGTGGAATATTCAAGTCTCCATTATTCCACGGGCCGAGGCCCTCAGGAGAGCAACTCTACCATCCTCAACCGCAAACCTCACCGCATCGTCATAGACTAAAGCTCGAATACCGCTACCGCCTGCAGCTGCACTTTGTCTCCCGGCATCAGCGCAAGCTTGCCTTTCTTCTGGGAGATCAAGTCTTCTGAAGCGTTCCAGCCTTGTGCGCTGTATATGTACGCTCCGTAGAGTTTGAGGTTCCTTGAAATGTTCATCTCGTGCTCCCTCTTAACATCCCCTTGACTTTATCCAGAACGAATTGAGCATCCCGATGCGCTTCTTTTGCTTCCGCTTTCCCATAGAGCTTCCCCCCGTAAAAAGAAGGGCCCCTCTCTTCGGAAAGTCGGGTAGATATGTGAGTAATCCTCTCCAGCACTTCCCTATCGGTTATGCCGATCTTTCTTTGCACAGCATCGGCGAATACGTTCCCCACATCGCGAACCTTCGGATATTCAATTCCCAATGTCTTAAGGGCTCCTTTTAGCACAAGCTCCACTGACTCTTGAGCACGCCTCACCGCCATGTTGAAATCGCCCTCTTGCAATGCTCCTTCAAGGTCTCTCTTGATAACCCGCTCAGCTCTCGAAATGAGCACTTCCCCTTTTTCGCGATTGTTCATAGGGTGAACACCTCATCGGGCTTGAGATCGGGCTTTAGATCCCAATACCATGTCCCATCCTCCAGCCAGATCCTCCTTGAACCGAGATCCCTAAGACGCTGCTTTATTTGCTTGAGCCTATCGGAGAAAAAATCGCCTCGATCATAGACTATCCTCGCATCCTCCACCATGTCCAGGTATATATGTCGATTCTCCTTTGCCTCCTCCTGGGAGAGGATGAGGTAGCTCAGGAAAGGCTCTATACCCAGCCTCTCTCTGGTTTTCTTGTATATTTCTTCCCTCTTAAGACAGGCGTGAACCTCTAAAACCTGGTCCACGCGGCGATGGTAGTTATCGGGCAGATTGTCTAAGATTAGGAGTAGATCGATGTCGCTATCTACCTTTGCCTTTCCCCTAGCCACAGAGCCATAAAGGACGAGGGAAATCAGGGACTCGCCAAAGGTCCCCTTTAATAGATCAAGGAATCTCTCCAAAAACTCCTTATAAAACTCGAACCCGAGATCCATCGGCTTACTCATCTCCTTGTTGGAAGCGTTCAGCCGTCAGCGGTCAGCTCCCAGCTTCTGGATGAACGACGTCAATATCCGCTTCACCTCGGTTACCTCTATCGCTTTCAACTGAAAGCTGGAGACTCGCCATACTGTCAACAACAAAACTTGTCTTGGTAGCCTGAACAAGCTCGCCGAGTGAGATAGGCCACGCCCCTCCCTCCCGGATCGTGTGAGCAAACTCCTCCAGCTCCCTCACATGCCCCTTGTCTTGAACTCCGCTCCAACTCTGCTATCCGATCTCTCGCGCACATATGCACACGTCCTTAATCTTACCGCAATATCACCTGAACCATGATCATCTCATCTCTATCCCTTCCTCCAACGGTTCCAGAGCTTTGCCAATGGGAGCTCCTACGCACATTACTCGATCGGAGCAGCGCATGGCATATCCTGGAGTGGAGGAGCTGACCAAGAGGTTCCCCGATTTGGATGGGCCCGTTCTCCGTGGTCACCTTCACCGGCACCCTTCCGGCCAATGCCAGCATCGGCCGGTTGTCCTCCCATTTATCAGCCTTGGCGTCGAAGTTATTCCCCAGAGTGATCCCGGGAGATGTGGAGATGATGCCAGCTATCATGGTGCTATAGGGAGAGCGGGTCTTGCGGAAGAAGCCCGGATGGGC
>JAUWYG010000065.1 GCA_030615945.1 Candidatus Bipolaricaulota bacterium
TACAAGACCTGGCGGATCTACGAGATGCCGCTTGGTAATTGAGAGATTAAACGATTGATTGATCGGATAATTGAAAGATTCGGAGGGTAAATCGCTAAATCACTCAATCATTCACTCGCTCAATCCCTTCCTCTTCCAAACTTCACCGGTCGGAAGAAGGATCTGTTCCCCCCTGAGGTAGGAGAGGAAGCGTTGGAACCCAGTGTGGATCGTTGGATGCGACAGGGGCAGTCCGTCAGGTTCTTCGTAGTAAGTGAGAATGTGGAGGATCTTCTCGGCGCGGTCGTAGCGGCCGTCAAATCGGCCGACGAATCGATCACGGTAGAGGATAGGTAAAACATAGTAGCCAAAGCGACGCTTCGCTGTCGGTTTATATACCTCCCAGACGTACTCGAAATTCCACAGCTGACGGAAAGCACTGCGTGCCCACAATAAGGGGTCGAGTGGGGCGATGAAACGGGCGTCGTGATCGAACGCTGCTTTCTCGGCTAGTGAAAGGTTCTCCTCAGCCTGTGGAAGAACGTAGAACGGTGTCTTGATCCCGTCCACCTGTACTACCGTGAGCTCCTCCTCGTCAACGAGCCGTTCGGGGAGTTTGTCGGCACGTGCGCTGCGCAAAAACGCCCATGCCTCAGCATCCCCCCGCGCTGGGAGGAGACCAACCGTGCATACGCGTTTTTTTAAAAGGTATCTCCAAAACGAGTCGAGCGAAGGGGGATCGCTTTCGTAGAACTGGGAGGGGATCACTCGTTCGCTAAGGTCGAAGTAGCGGCGGTAGTTGCGGCGGTGGGAAACGCTTACCCTCCCCCGATTCCACAGAACCTCGAGGGCAGCGTTCGCTGCTTTGGTTGACTTCCAGCCCCGGTAGTCGCCCTGTGCTATATCGAGATCCCGCAACTCACGACTCGAAAGCGGGCCGTGCTCGGCAACGGCACGATAGACTGCCTCTGTCGCTCCTGGGTGCTCCTGGTTCAGCCGGGTCTCTCGCCTGGCCTCCCATGGTTCCCCACCGGCTGTCATGAGTGCACGAAACTGTGGAAACTCCTCAATCGGGATCACGCACAGGACCTTGTCCCAGTACTCAAAGCCTAAACGCTCCCGGTGAATCAACTCAAGCGCCTCTCCGGGATGGGTTCCTGCGACGCGAGCCTGAATCACTAGGTCGTGGTTTCGGCCGAGGACGGGAAGTGGGTCAAGTTGAATTCCTTGAAGGTCGCGGAAGCACGTGCGGATCCCTGTCTCCCCTGATGGGTATAGAGTCCCATGCAGACCGATTGCCCAAAGTTGATAGAGTCGTGCCTGCTCAATGCTCCAGTTAAGTTCCACACCTCTTCCTCACAAGTTAATGGTTGCCTTATTCTACAGGCTTGCCTGCGCGCGTTCACCGCCAGGCAGTTCTCCTTGGTCGGCGAGCTGTGGAAAAAGGATGTCTTCCGCGGGAACGAGTTCGTGGAAGATAGTGGTATCGAAAGCAGACTATGAGGCCTGCCGCAAGGTTGGCGATGAGAGAGAGGACCCGTCGCTGACGGGCCCTCTCAGTCCGGTGTAGGTTTTGCAGGGGGGCTTAATTCTATGAGGCTACTCTCTTCCAAAGTGGAAGCGGATTGTAAAGTGCCACTTACCATCCGGTCCGAAGTACCAATACCACCCGCTTGAGGGCATGCCGTAGTGCCGCTCACCGTCCTCCCAGTACCAACTACCCCCTGGAAACCCCCAACCGAAGAACGGGGGGTAACAAGGAGGGTACGGTAGAGGAGGTGCATAACTGTAGGTCGGCGCGGTGATAGTGAACGCTGTCCAACCCATCGCCCAGGTCGGTGTGGGAGTAATCCCCATGATGTGGCCTTGGATCTCCTGCGGGGTTGCCCGCGGAAACGGTTCACCATAGCTATAGGTGCTGGGGGAAAGGGAAAGCGGTATCGGGCTAGCGAAGATCTGCAATTTCTCCACCCCTGTCGGGTAGGTCACCGAGAATTGGTACGACGGCTTATCCGGGAGGACATGCATCCCCGCATAGACGAAGTTGCTCTGCGAGAAGGCATTGGGGAAGACCCGCCGCACAATCCCGTCCGGCTGTATGTCATACAGATAGATGTAGGCTGGTTGGTTCACCGTGAAGTACACCCGCATCGTTTCGCCCACCATGTAGGTCGATTTGTCGGTCCACACCCCGACCGTTAGGTTCTGCCCCGGAGTTGGAGTAGGGGTAATCCCGAGTGGGTTCGGCGCTCCGTCTGCCATTACAATTGCCGAGGCAATCACAAGACCGATCAGTATTAATGTCAAGCTTATACTCAGTCGTGCTTTCATCTTTATCACCTCGATCGATCTACACCCAGATCCCTCCCCAGTTTCAACGCTGTTAATACCCCTTCTCTGATACAGGACTGTGCTCTTTTCCTCCTGAGTGATCGATCTCCGATAAGAACCCCTTGCCACACTGAGGCGATCGCGCTACCTTTGTGAAGGAGTAAAGAACCCCGCAGCAAGCTAAAGGGGCATTAGAAGGCAAAACCTAGAGATCTAAGCGGAGTTGGTCCTCATGCTGCAGTTTGATGTAGCGCTGTATCGTACCACAGACAATGTCGCAGACCTGTCTGCCCTGGTGACGCGACAGGCAGGCAAGCTACGACGCTACAAAAACGGAGGTAGCGTCGGAGTTTATCTCCGACGTTTAGCGAGGCACCTCCCCGACGTTAACGGGGCACTTCCCCGGCTAGGAGTAAGGGCAATGGTTGTCTTTGCCCGACGTCGCAACCGAACATCGCTGGCAGAGCTCCTTAGCTTGGTACCAGCTAATGGCGGATCTCGCCTGCGGCGAATATCCGCTTTCCTCCCCGAAGCAAGCTTAAGGGTACAAAGCGGAGGCTCTTTATGAAGGTAATCGGACTTGCTGGTGGAGCCGGATGCGGTAAGAGCGCTGTGGCGCAGGAACTCGCGAAGAGGGAGGGGATCGCGCGAATCGACCTTGACAAGGTCGCTTGGGGGACCTACCGTCCGCGAAGTCCTACCTACTGGCGTCTTGTCTCCCGTTTTGGGGAGGGAATTCTGGACGCAGGCGGTGCGATCGACCGCTCGCGCTTGAGTGAGATCGTCTTCTCTAATGAAAGGGCCCTCACCGATCTGGACGGGATCATCCATCCAGCGGTGATCGACCGTCTGCAGGTGATAATCCGCGCCGAGGAAGCCCGTGGGACGAGGATCCTCCTTGTTGAGGGGGCGCTCCTTGGCTCCTCTCCCCACGTCGATCGCTCTTTATTCGACGCCGTTCTCTGGCTTGAGGTGTCGAAGGAAGCGCGTCAGCGTCGGCTGCAAACGGCCGGTCGAGAACAACACATCGAACGCACGCTACCCGAGCCCCGAAGCAAGGAGGTTGTCCGCATCAACGCCGAAGGTACAATCGCTCAAACGGCCGAACGGGTTCTCAGCACAATTGAGGCCCTCTGATTCCTTCATCTTCTCCTTAAGGGAAAGCGCCCCAATGGCATCTGGGAATCCCTTGCCTTAATTTCAAAATCAGCTGGGCTGCATCAAGGAAGCTCCCTCACTCCACTAACCCCACCTCGCGGAGGAATCCCACGTCGCTGTAGGGGACAAACTCGTGACCGATGATCTGGTAGGGTTCATGACCTTTTCCGGCGAGCAGGACGACGTCTTCCTGTTGTGCCAAGCTCATAGCACGGGAAATAGCCTCGCGGCGGTCGATGATCTTCTCGTAGCGCCCACCTGTTGGGATGAGCCCCGCCTCGATCTCATCGATGATCACTTGGGGATCCTCCGTCTTGGGATTATCACTTGTGAGAATCGTCAGATCGGCGAGTTTCCCGCTGATCTTCCCCATGGGCGGACGTTTCTTCCGGTCGCTCTCCCCGCCGCAGCCAAATACGCAGATTACACGTTTGTAGTAAGGGCGCAGTGATTTAAGCATCTTCTCAAGGGAGTCGGGGCTGTGTGCAAAGTCGACAATTACCGCAGCGCCATTTTGCGCCCGGAAGAACTGGTAGCGACCCTCAACGTTGTGCGCCGAGCCTAAGCGTTCGGCGATCGCGCCAACAGACATCCCCTTTGACATCGCGACCGCGGCTGCGGCGAGGGCGTTGTACAGATTATGCTCCCCAGGTAAACGCAGTTTGGTCGATACCGCTTCATCGTATGATCGGAGCGTAAACATCGTCTCGCGGAGCTTGTAGTGAATGTCGATCGCGCGCAAGTCTGCATCACTATGGATAGCATAAGTGGCTGCTCGGCCCGTGTTGGCCGCGAGAACTCGTTCTGCAACTGGATCGTCTACGTTCACGATCGCACAGGCCTCCGGCTTCAGGCCACGGAAGAGGAGAAGCTTTGCCGAAAGATAGGACTCCCAGTTTGCGTGGAAGTCGAGGTGGTCGTGGGTGAGGTTGGTAAAGACGGCAGCGTCGAAATCGACTCGATCGACGCGGTGAAGCACAAGCGCGGCTGAGGAGACCTCGATGACGAGGTTCTTCCTTTCTTTTGACACAGCTTCATGCGCGATCTGTTGGATGAGTGAACTGGACGGGGTCGTCACTGCTCGCAGGCCCCGATCTTCGTTCGCCACGGTGCTAATGAGGGTGGTCTTCTCTTCGTACAATAGGTGCGCGATCAGGTGACAGACCGTGGTCTTCCCATTCGTTCCCGTTACCCCGACCGCAAACATCCCTTGCGTTGGGTTTCCAAAGAAGGTGGCGGACAGCTTTGCCAGTGCTATCCTCGCATCGATCACGCTGATACAGGGCGCGGAGCAGGAGGTATCCTGTTCTGTGATAACGGCGGTTGCCCCGCGGGCAATCGCTTCATCGATGTAGCGGTGGCCGTCGTCGACGTATCCACGGATGGCGACAAATAGGAATCCAGGCTTGATCAGGCGAGAATCCTCAGTGATCCCGGTAATCTCGACCTCTTGCCACTCCGCTCGGGAGGGCAGCCTGAGTACCTTGACCAGTGAAGCGAGATTTCGTGTCATTGTTCCCCTTTGATACGATAGAGGTAGAGGGGGTAACCCTTCTTGCCTTCGCCAATTTCGTCCGGTTTCCAGCCCCATACTGGGTGGTAGTAGGAAACTATCCGCGCTCCCTCCTTGAGCTCGTGGCGCAGTCGTTCCTGTAGTCGAAAGTTAGCTTTGGCGGAGAGGAATAGGATCACCACGTCAGCGTTGGAGAGATCGGCGGTGTACATGTTCCCCCAGATGATCCGCGCGCCGCGCTGGGAGAGGCCGGCAAGGAGAAGCCATGCCTTTGCCCACAGGACGCGGCAGGGGTCGATCTCGATCCCGGTCGCACGTGCTTTGAATTCGCGCGCTGCAGCGACCACAAACCGTCCGTCCCCACAGCCGAGGTCAAGGACATGCTCCCCCTCTTTCACTTTGGCAAGATCAAGGATCCGCCGCATGGTCACCCGGTCGGTTGGCTGCCATAACACATCGAGGGTAAGGTTCCATCCTACCCATGCGACCGTGACAGCACCGAAGGCGATCACTAAGTACAGCGCCATCTAGAACGAGATGATAAGGCCCGCCTCAGAGAAGCGTGCCAGGTAGTGAATATCAAGGAGCGTTCCTATCTGGTCCACAAGCGCGATCCGCGTTCCGATCAACCCTTCTGTAGTGAAGCCGGTCAAATAGCCGCGTTGGGTCAGGGCAACGCTCGCTCCCAGCTTGAGGAACGGGTTAAGCCATGCAACCTCAATGCCCAACCCGGGTTGTCGTCTCATCTTTCCTCCTTTCACTTTCACGTGGCCATTGTAGCGATTTCTGGAGACCAGAGCAGTGGCAACTCCTTGCGTGAGAAACGGGGAGAGAGGAAGGTTAGATATCGAGAGTGGTGATCTTGTCGCTATTCTCCCAGATGAAGTCGCGGCGCAGGGCCACGTCGTTTCCCATCAGGGTGGAGAAGATCTCATCCGCCTCCAGGGCATCGCGGATCTCGACCTTCTTCAGGATGCGTCGCTCTGGGTTCATCGTTGTCTCCCACAGCTCTTTAGGATTCATCTCTCCCAGCCCCTTGAACCGCTTGAGCGAGAAGTGCCCGTCGTTTTCCGCACGGAAGCGCTCTAGCTCCTCGTCGGTGTACAGGTAGAGCGTCTTCTTTCCTTCTTTCACCTGGTAGAGAGGCGGCTTGGCAATGTAGACATACCCATTTTCGATCAAGGTTCGCAGGTAGCGGTAGAAGAAAGTGAGAAGGAGCGTGCAGATGTGCGCGCCATCCACATCGGCGTCAGCCATGATGATCAGTTTATGGTAGCGGAGTTTCTCCGGGGTGAACTCCTCACGGATCCCTGTTCCTACCGCCGTTATGATCGATTTCAATTCCGCATTGTCGAGGAGCTTTGTCAGACGGGCCTTCTCCACGTTTAACACCTTCCCGCGCAAAGGGAGAATCGCTTGGAAGGTTCGGTCACGCCCTTGCTTGGCGCTCCCACCAGCGGAGGGCCCCTCTACAATGTAAAGCTCGCTTTTCGCAGGATCAGAGGTGGAGCAATCGGCAAGCTTCCCGGGAAGAGTTGTGGAGAAGAGAGGGCCTTTCCGTCGGGCCATCTTCCGTGCCTTGGCGGCAGCCATTCGTGCGCGTCCTGAGGAGATCGACTTTTCGATGATCGTTCGAGCGACTCTAGGGTTTTTCCCAAAGTAGAGCGAAAGCTCCTCCTGCACGATACTCGTCACTAGGCTCGCCACCTCAGGGTTCCCCAGTTTAGTCTTAGTTTGTCCCTCAAATTCCGGTTGAGGAAGCTTCAGGCTGATGATCGCCACCAAACCCTCGCGGATGTCGTCTCCCCGCAGGTTGGGATCATCCTTGCGCAGGATCTTCTTCTCGCGGCCGTAGTCGTTTAGAAACTTGGTGAGCGAACCCTTGAACCCTGTCAGATGGGTTCCGCCATCGACCGTGTTGATGTTGTTGGCAAACGCGAAGATTGACTCGTCATAGCTTGAGGTAAACTGCATAGCGATCTCGACGGTCGTTCCCGCCTCCTTGCCGCTGATGTAGATCGGCTTGGGGTGAAGCGGCTCCTTATTCGCGCAGAGTTCCTTGACGAAGGAGATGATCCCGCCCTTTGCCTGGAAGCGGCGGGAGATGCCAGCTGCCTCATTGTTCAATATGATTAGGAGGCCGCCGTTCAGGTAGGAGAGTTCCTTCAACCGGTGGGAGAGCTTGGAGAAGTTGTAGCGGATCTCGCTGAAGATCTCCGCGTCAGGAAGGAAGGTGACTGTCGTTCCAGTTCCCTTGGATTCCCCCACGATCTCCAGTTCAGTGAGCTTTCCTCCCCGGGAGAACTCCTGGCGGTAGAGTTTTCCGTTCCGATGCACCTCTACGCAGAGGTGCTCGGAAAGGGCGTTGACGACGGAGATGCCCACACCGTGCAGCCCGCCGCTCACGTGATAGCTCTTGTGGTCGAACTTCCCGCCGGCGTGAAGAGTCGTCATGACGAGCTCAACGGCATTAATTCCTGTCTCTTTGTGGACACCTACGGGCATCCCACGACCATTGTCGATTACCGTAACGCGGTTGTCTGCATGGACGGTAACACGGATCTCGCTGCAGTGTCCATCGAGCGCCTCGTCGATCGAGTTGTCGACAACTTCCTCGATGAGGTGCATCAGCCCGCTCTGCCCGGTGCTCCCAATGTACATCCCTGGGCGAACGCGTACCGCCTCTAAGTCCTCCAGCACCTTAATTTGATCGGCTTCGTAGACCATGACACCACCCAAAGAAATTATACAAAAATCCGGTTCAGATTTCAAAAACCCTGAAGTTGACCACTTGTTTGACGCACGCTTGAAGCGCGGCGCTCCGGCATGGAGAATTGGCCCGAAAAACCAAATAGCAAGCTACTTAAGGGCTTCTTCTAGCGCCGCATCGGCGTGGATTGCGGCAGTGTCGAAGAGGGGAATCGTACAGTCTCCTTCCTGAACGAGCAGGGGGATCTCCGTGCATCCAAGTATGATCCCATCCGCACCGCGTTCTTTCAGTGAATCGATGATCGCTAAGTAGTGGTCTTTTGATGAAGGC
>JAUWYG010000120.1 GCA_030615945.1 Candidatus Bipolaricaulota bacterium
AGGAGCAGAGAACCGGGAATGCGCCAGCCAACCGTTTGTCTGAAGCTCCCTTTCATCGCTGCAGTGGCAGTTGCGCCCTCAATCAGAGTCACTTGCTTATAGAAGCACAGACGCAGTCCAAGATAGATCCCCGGAAGAACAAACAGAAAGCTCCCTGCCAACACAACCAGATTGACTAAGATCTCTCCCACCACGAGGTGCATATAGGAGGAAAGCGTTTGGGTGAGTGCTCGCCGTACCAAGATCGCCTTTCCGGTGTTGATCCCGTATATAAGGAGGATGAACACACCGCTAAAAAGCGGCGAGATGAGAATAAGGATGGCCATCGTGATCACCCACTTCGGGTTCTGGATGTCATACACGCTGGCTTGTATATCAACGGCGTAGAGAATCCCCGAGAAGATTAAGGCAACCAAAAGAAGCAGCGGGAAGCGGAACGGAGCACAGACAACCCGCTTAATCTGATGCGATTTCATCTTCCTCGTCTTTAAGCAGCCTCTCCAGTTGCATCGCCCGTTCTACGGTCTCGTCAAGGATAAACTCCAGTTGCGGGGTATAGCGGAGAGGAAGTCGCCGAGCAAGTTCGGTGCGGAAGAAGCCGCGGTCCCGGCGAAAGGCAGCCATAACGGCCTTTTTGTCTGCGGACGGCGTCCCAATGGCGATATACACCTTGGCGTAACGGGCATCCACGGAGAGATCGACATCCATCACAGTAAGAAAGGCTTCTTTAAGAACGGGGTCGCGAACCTCGAACTCGGCGATTGCGGAGAGTTCCCGCTTGATCTCCTCGCACAACCTAGCGTGGACGTGCCCTTCGCTCATAGGATCTCCAGGTCGTAGCCTTCCACAGCGTAGTCCTTTCCCAACTCCAGGGTCGTGCGGAGCTGCGTTAAGGCCGAGTCGGTGTAGCGAGGATCGTTCGCCAGATGAGCAATTCGAATCGTGGCCCGACCAAGGTCGTCAAGGTTCTCCACCTCGGCGACGGCGAAGGCCGGTCCGCAACGATCCACCTCAGCGAGGATCCTCTTAATAACCGAACGCTTTTCTTTGAGTGATCCAGTAGCAGGGAGATGGAGATAAAGAGTGAGGAGACCAACCTTCATGGGTTCTCAGTGCTTGACCTCTTCTAGGGTAAAGATGAGAAGGCGGTCTTTGACCTGAACGTCGTCGAAATCCTTGATGCGAATTCCACACTCACGATCGGATTGGACTTCGCGTACATCGTTCTCAAACCGGTGGAGTGAGGCAATCTCGCCGGTGAAGATCTCATTATCCTCCCGCAGAACATGGACCTTGCCACCCCGGATCACCCTCCCCTCTGAGACGTAGCAACCCGCTACGATACCACTCGGAATCCTGAACAGCTCCTTAACCTCGGCTTCGCCAACCTGGACCTCCTTGTACTCTGGAGCGAGCATCCGCTTGAGGGCACGCTCGATCTCGTCGACCAGATTGTAGATGACGTCGTAGGTAAGGATGATCACCCCCTCGCGGTCGGCGAGTTTAGTTGTCTTCGCATCCGCCTTCACTCCAAACCCGACGACAAGACAGTCCCCGGAGACACTGGACGCAAGGAGGACATCACTCTCCGAGACTGTCCCCACCCCAACGTGCAGGAACTCCAACTCTACGCTTTCCACGGCGATCAACTCAATCTCCCGCCGGGCTGCCTCTAGGGCACCAGTCGATACGGCTTTGAGAACAAGCTGTAGTTTCTCTTCCTCCCTCGCCTCGCGGAATAGATCCTCCACACTCATCTGCGCCCGCGTCCGCCGCGGAGTCGTCTCCTCAGCCCGGCGCTTCTGCGCACAGCACTTAGCCTCGTTGTGGTTCTTCTTTATCTCGATCCCTGTACCAACCGGGGGAACCTCCTGCAAGCCGAGGATCTCCACGACCTTTCCCGGGCCAGCCTCGCGTACTCGGTTACCGTTCTCATCGATCAGCGCCTTCACTCGCCCGTAGGTCGAGCCGGCTACGATGCAGTCCTTCTCATGCAGAGTTCCGTTCCTAATTACGGCGGTCGCTACCGGTCCTCGCCCCGTGTTAAGGTGGCTCTCAATGATGACCGCCTCCAGAGGGCCCTTCGGATCGGCACGCAGGTCTTGCATTTCCGCAACGAGGAGGATCATCTCCAACAGATCCTCGATCTTCTCCTCATTAAGGGCGGAGAGGGGAACAGTGATCGTGTCTCCCCCCCACGCTTCCGGAGTGAGGCCCTGCTTGGCAAGGTCGTTGAGCACCTTATCAACATCGGTGTTTGGCTTGTCGATCTTGTTGATCGCCACGATCATCGGGATGTTTGCTGCCCGAATATGATCGATCGCTTCCACAGTTTGCGCCATTACCCCATCGTCCGCTGCTATCACCAGAATAGCGATGTCGGTCGCTCTCGCCCCCCGGGCGCGCATCCCGGTGAAGGCCTTGTGCCCAGGAGTGTCGATAAACGTGATCTTCTGGCCATGGAGATCGGCCTGATAGGCACCTATCACCTGAGTGATCCCCCCTGTCTCTTTAGTGGCCAAGTGGGAGTGGCGGATCGCATCGAGGAGGGTCGTCTTCCCGTGGTCGATATGTCCGAGGACGGAGACGACCGGAGGACGCGGCTCCCCCCTCTTGACCGGCACCGGAGTCTCCTCTGACGGTGGCGGGGCCTCTTCTTCAGGTGCTGCGGCCTCCTCTTGATAGAGGTTGAGAATGAGCGCGTACTCCTCCTCATCGACCGTATTGGCCGCCTTCAGGCCGGACATCCCCATCTCCGCCAACTTGGAGATCAGCTCCTTGCTGGTGATGCCTAACTCCTTTGCAATCTGGTAGATTCTCTTTCTCGCCAAAAGGCATACCCCTTCTTTTGCTGATGGTAACAGTGACGCAGACTATACTCGATCGCGAAAGCAGCGTCAAACACATCTATTATGAGGCCAAGAGGCATATTGCGTTAGCGGAGTAACAGGAAAAGGAGGAGGGCGATAAGCCCTGCACCGGCGAGGAGCCACAGGAGGACCTTGAGGCTAAGGCGGCGCAGTCGATTTTTCTTCTTGACGCTCAGGTTGACATTTCGCGGGTAACGGAGCTCCATGCGTTGCGACTTCTTGTACGTCTTCACGTAGAGTGAGATCTTCTTCTGGCGCTTGTAGACGATCGCCAGGTTATGCATCGCGTTTACGTAGTGTGGTTCAACCTCTAAGGCACGCTTATACGCATACTCCCCCCGGTTGAGATCGCCACCATCGATGTATAGATTCCCCAGATGGTAGTAGATCATCGCCTTGTCGATCCCATACTTTAAGGCCTCAACAAGGAGAGAGATTCCCGCCTTGTAATCTTTCTTCTTGCGGAGTGCTTCGGCCCGCTCGAGGGCATCCCGGACGAATGCCTCTTGCTCCTCATACGTCTTTGGTTCCTGGTTATTCATCGAGCCACTTCTTCACTCTCTTGATATCAAGCCAAGTCAGATATTTCGGGCTTCCCTTGGCCCGGGAGGGGTATCGTAATAGGTAGCTGGGGTGAAACATGGGGAGAAGCTGGATCCCGCCGCGCCAGGGCAGGAAGGTCCCGCGTATGCTGGTAATCCCTGAAGCACTCGGGAAAAGCCACTGGGTAGGGGTGTTTCCCAGGGTAATAATCAGACCAGGGTTGATCAGAGCAATCTGCGCCTCCAGATAGGGTAAGCACGCTTCCATCTCCTTCTTAGTCGGGGCCCGGTTCCCTGGCGGCCGACATTTAACCACGTTGGCAATATATACCTCTTCACGGGTGATCCCGACCGAGGCAAGGACCTCATCTAGCTTCTGCCCCGCTGGCCCCACGAACGGCTTTCCGGTTTGATCCTCGACCTCCCCAGGCCCCTCTCCAACGAGCACCACCCGTGCGTGAGAATCCCCCTCACCGAACACGATGTTAGTTCTTGTCTCACTTAAGGGACACCTAGCACATTGCTTGACTCGGAGTTCCAATGTGTCTAAGGTCACAGTGCTTGGGTTTTCCAGGATCTGATCCATGGTCATTACTTATTCGGCCCTATCGCCTTTGAGGGAATCAGGGCAGATGAGCATGAAGTTTGCTTTTTAAAAGCGGGCAACGGGAGTCGAACCCGCGACCCTCAGCTTGGGAAGCTGATGCTCTACCTCTGAGCTA
>JAUWYG010000023.1 GCA_030615945.1 Candidatus Bipolaricaulota bacterium
CGGACGCATCGACAAAGCAAAGGCGGCTTCCTCGGGCTGACAGCAGCGCTGGAGCAGAGCGCATTCAACGATCGCGCGGCGCCAAAGTACGATCCCAGGTAATCAAGACACCAAGAATGAAGGTTTGACCCCAGTTTCTCCGGTATGCGTTCCCGGAATTCCCCGACGATTACCTGTACGACGCGAGCTTCTTGCGCTTCTCGCGGAACTTGGACTCTACTCGCTCGATGAACTCAGGGCGCATGAACGAAATCTCGCCCACGTGCTTGTAGATCAGGAACGGTGTCTTGAGTCTTGCCTCCGGGCCTAGCTCGGTTCTCATTCTTGTGTAGTCAACCATAAAGCGCCGGAAGGTGTCGACATCATCGTCGTCAATATACGCGAAGTTGTCCCGCAGGATTTCGAGAATGCGATCATTATTCCTCGTCACTAGGCTGATGTACTCATTGGCTACCTCGAGGGTTGCGTCGGCCTGTCTCCTGATACTCTCTTGCGTGGCCTCGTTATTGCTCCACTTCTTCGCAACAAACTCCGTAGTGTACGCCTCGTGCAGCTTCGCGTTGAGCTCGAAGAAGCTCCTGTTCTGCGTGGCAAAGAAGTGCAGGGGGGCGTAGAGATGCTCAATCTGGGCTCGAAGGAACGCTACTCTTCGGCCGATACGATCAGCGCGGTTTGTGCGGACCCAAGCAAGAATCCCCGCAACCAACCCTCCACCAAGGAAGCTGAAAACCAGCCTGATGATCTCTTCTGTCCTCATTTATTTCCACTCTCAGACAATAGAGATTGTGGTCCATCCCGGCAAGTGCGGGCTTTCGGCGTAAGTGTCATCGATGCGTTGTCTGTCTGCCCAACCGGGACATGCGGAAGGTATGCGAGGCGCACTCTGGCCGTAGGGTGCATCCCGATGTCACGCTTGGGAATTCGAGGAATCCGGGGGACAGAAACCTTTTTTCAGGCTGCTCCTGGAGGAATTATGGTATGCGTCCCCAGAATGCCTCCTTAAAACGGCGCGCGCTTTCAGAGATGCGTCCCCGGAATATCCACGGTGAGCTCTGATGCTTCTAGACCTCGCCGGTGCCGTTGCAGTTGGGGCACGAGTGTTCGCCTAACCCATTACACCGTGAGCACTTCGTGGGAGCTAGGATCCCCACTGAGCCAGTACCGTGACAATGCTTGCATGTAATAGTGCCACTTCCCTTGCAAGTTGGGCATTTCCGTTTTCCCATTCCTCCTCCTTACTCGACATGTGCTAAGAGTAGTAGCGCATCAGTGCCTCTGAAGCCTCTGAGGCAGAAAGGGCCTCCCCTGTAACAAGACGAATGTGCAATCGCCCGTCGACATCTTGTTGGATCCTGTACCCGGGGCGACAACTTCTATATCGCCACCGCAGTGCTCGACAGCCGGCCAGAAAACCCTCATCTCTCGTAATCCGCCAAACGTAGTGCGAACAGGTCTCGCTGAACAGGCACTGTCGCTTCTTCAAAGCAGAGGGCAGAATGCGGCGGTAGAGGTAGATAGGAAGCAGCAATAGCAATCGCATCCTACTTCCTGAATACCGCCATGTCGAAGCGTACTACCCGGTTCGTCTCGGGCTTCGCTCCTAGGCCAAAGCAGCCTTTGCTACCGGGATCTGTCACTGTAATCTCTATGTTCTCGATCCCAAGGAATTGCCATCCCTGCGCTGCTTCTTTGTTGATCAGTGTTTCGACACGGCTAGCGACTGCTCTAACTCCCTCTTGCTCCAATACGGACACGTCGACTGGAACAACCCTGTACTCCATCCTTCCTCCTTGAGTTTGCACATGATCAGAGACGCCTCGTGACGGCCTGAACACATCCCCTACCATCTCTTCCTCGCCGCTTCTCTCAGGCATGTGGTGCGTGTCGGTTGTGCTTTGTTGCTCCCCTGAACGAACGGCCCTCTCGTCTGCACTTCCCAATGCCTCAGCTGCCTTGGCTCGCTCTCGGACGGTCATTGCGAGTTCAGACTTCTGAAGGGCTTCATAGAGGGCAGCAAGCTCTAGGTGAATCCTAGGCATGTGCTGCCCAGGGATGTATCTGAGTTTCTCCAGGCTTTCTTCCAGGAAGGTGATTCCGCTTTCCTTCCCTTGCGATTCGCAAACTGCCTTCGACATGCGCAAGTACGCGGTCGCCATGAGCGGGAAGAAAGGCTCTCGGTTACCTCTTTCAAGGAAGTATCCGACTGCCTCCGTTGCATCCTTGCTCAAAGCTGTATCACTGGCATGAACCGCCAATTCCTCTCGATGTGCAAGCAGATAGCAGACGGCAGAGTGGGAATTCGCGACAACCGCTTGCTCCGCGGAGAGCCCGATATCTAGAGCCTTTTGCCATAGCATGAGGCGCTCTGCAATCCGGTCGTTGTTCCTGTCCTCCTCGGTGAGCAGGAGCGCTCTCTTGTACAGCAGAGTGCTTCTCTCTGAGCTGGTGATCATTGCTGCCTGTCCCCCGAGTCGGCGAATCCGTTCGGCGGTCGGCGGATGGGTAGACTGCAGTTTCTCAAGGAAACCGTGGAACCCTCGTCCTCTTACGAGCGCTATTGCAGGGAGCGGCTCCTCGATGACCTGAAGCTTCTGCAACGCAGACACTAGGCCCTCGTGACTTCCTGCTATCTCTGCTCCCGTGGAATCGGCGTAGTACTCCTGCTGACGTGATGCTGCTCTTTGAACGAGATGTGTAGCTGGTAACAGCAGCACACCGAACACGAAGTCGAGAGCTTGGAGAAACCATGCAACGGCTAGACCGAAGATCGCGACACCTGTATCTAACCAGCTGTCGGTCCTGTCTTGCGTCATGTCAACGCACGCCCGCACAACCCACTCGAATGGCTTTCTGAACAACCGGAAACTCCATTCCATTCCACTCATGATCGCTCTCATGAACGTATCCAGCAGAACGTCGCGGTTCTTGATGTGTGCTACCTCATGAGCGAAGATTCCTCGCACCTCTTCTCCTTTCCAGATGCTCAGTCCCCCTGTGAAGACGACGAGCGCCGCATGCTCAGGATCACGGCCGCAGGCGAACGCGTTGACATCAGGGTTCTCAGCGATCCAAAGGGAAGGGGTTGGGAGAGCAGCTATCTGTGAGAGATCTCTCAGCATGTCGACAAGCTCTGGGTGCGCTCCCTGGTCGACTGGCCGTGCTCCCGACAGTAAGGGCAAGATCGAGTTGCCCTTGAAGTAGATGACCGCAAGCCAAACACTCGTGATTGCAGTCACAAAGAGCATTCCCAAGCCCGGGGAGCCAACGATGAAACCCAGTATGGTGCCCGCGATCAGAAGCAGCACAACCATGCCGGCCATGGCTAGGTAGGTGTTGCGCCGGTGGGGGGGGATCGCCTTCAGCCGTTGCCACATTGACCTCACTCCCCCCCAGAGCTTGGCCAGCCAGTGTGCCAACCATTTGCCTAGATCCCGCCAAGGAAAGCGCGGACCATCACTCTTTCCTGTTTGATTCTCTTCCTGTTCGGGCAATCCTCCCGCGCCTCCTTTTCCTCCAATCTCGCATTATATATCCACCGCTAACTCCAGACAAAAAACCGAACTTCCCGATGCAAAATCCGATGGTAGGCCCGTGGACGTAAGAGCGGCGGGTGCCAACTCTATTCCTGTGAATTCGATGGGCATAGACCCTCTTTCAGGCTGCTCCTTGAGGAATCGTGGTATGCTCCCCGGAATCCGCCCACGGACTGTTTCAAAAGCCGAAGAACCTCTGGATTGTGGGCCCCCAAGTGGACCAGACCTCGGCCAACCCCCCAACTCCAGCAAGCGTAGTCGAGATGCCGAGAAGAATCGATTTGATTACGGCTGGCTTCGCACGCTTTTTCTCTGCCAGTGCTGCTTGACGACTCAGTTCCTCAAGGTTGTCGAGCAATTCGGTCCGTTCTCTGGGGCTCATCTCGGCACTGCGTGTCACAGATTCTGTTAGCGCCTTTAATGCGTCGGCCACCTCCGAGTAGCCCTTCGAGGACAAGGCCGTGACACTCACAGAGATAGATTCGATGTTCCTGATCTCTCCGGCATTCAGTACGCCAATTGAACTGTCATGAAGACTGATGTCGATCTTCGTACGTTTCGCCATATGCTTGAGTCCCTTCTCGGCCAGAGCCTTCGCGACTCGTTCGACTTCTCTTGCATCATCTCCGCTTACCTCGAACTCAAAATCGCCAACACGTCCAATCCCAGAGCAGCGGGGGCACCGCACAGTTCCGCTTCCTCTGCACACTGCACAAGCACCCTCCGGCTGTAGCCCCCTCGGGTCTTCCGAGTATCCGGTACCGCCGCATGAGGGGCATTGAACCTCCCCTAGGCCACCGCATCTCTCGCAGTGTTTCCGGTTCTCATCCAAGTCTGGTTGCTCCAATTCTCTCATCGCCCGCGATGAATCGCTCTCCGTTGAACTTCCAAAATAAAGATCCGACCCCGAACACCCTCGCCGAGATGTTCACATCGCGGAACCTGCGACTCTATTCTTGAGACTGCTGAGGCCTGTACTTGCCGCTCAGCTGCTGCATTCGGGACAAGGAATTCTCCCCTCTCCATGGCACACATGGCATTCCTCTGGTCCCAGAACGACAGATTTGGCCGCATCGACAGCGGACTCGACCCAGCCGCCCAGAGACATGTCAGTACTGGGCGGCTCATAGCCGTTTCCCTGACAGTGTGGGCACTCAATGGTTTTCTCGTCATCGCACCTGTCGCAGTTAGGCATGCTCTCGACACCTCCTTTTGTGGAAGGATCATTATAGCTCTTTCATCTCCTGAAAAAGAATGAGTCCATCGAATCCAGGACATAGCGCCGCAACGCAACTTGCTGAAACCAGCATCTTGCAAAAGACCGCGATTATTCCCTGCAGTGCGTGTGTCGGTTCCCTCGAGGTGCAATCGGGATTCTCCATGTCCAGATCACGCTCGCTCGCTGAAGATGAAGTCCAAGGATTCGTGGCTGAAACCATCTAGCCACGTCTCCGTTCTATTCCAATCTATGAATCTGTAGCGTGACCGGAACTCGCGGATTTCCTCTTCTTCACGTGCCAGGTTGACAATCCTGAGAAGCAACTTCCTGACGCCACCTATTGTGAGGTCTGGCTCAAAGCGACTGTAGTTGTCCGTAAGTCGGTAGATCGCTTGCCTCGCGTGATCGTCGTGCGGTGGTAGCGAATACCCAATGATTGCCATACCAAGGTTCAGCCCCCCAGCTTCTCCGATTCCCCACCACAGGGGTTTCAATGACTCGAAGTACAGTATCTTGCCGAGCGATGGAGTGAGAATGAATGGTGGTTGCGGCACGAGCGATTGCGAGTAATACTCAGAGACACCTTTCATCCGATGAATCTTCCACATCGGATCATCCGGCATTTGGAGCCCTTCGAGCAGTGGCGAGATGCCATATGGATTGTCGTTAGAGAAGTGGGAATACCACTTCGGAATGTAGTCTGGATCATCCACAGCCATCATGACCTCGTCGTATGGCGTCTTGTCAAACCAATCAATGGATCCATGCAGCTTCAAGACAACGACTTCTTCTCGCGAGCTATCCAGGACACCATAGCCGTATTGCGGCACGACACGTTCGTAGCGGTTCGGGAACAGCCGGAATGGCTTGCCAACTGCAACCAGCGCGCTTTCTAACAGAGTGTCGTAATTGAAGGTAAGAACCCAATCGGATGGCTTAAGGCGCTCTGCGAACCGCAGGTAGAGATCTGGGATCTCGGTTAGAGAAGGCGGACACTTCGTTTGAATGATCGACCCAATGAGGGTTTTAACAATGAGCTGCGTCTCGTTCCCCTCCGAGGTGATTGCGTCGCCACCTCGAAAGCCCAGGGCGTGCTCGGCGTCAAGGAAACCTAAGAACTCCTCGTAATCGATGTCGGCTCGTGATACCTCCACACCGTCGCAGCGGCGCTTGTAGTCGATGAAGTAGTTGAGGTCTGATTCAAGGGCATTCGTTCTTCCGTACTGCACCCGCGCTCTTCTCCGAACCTCCTCGAACAGTTCACCAGCAAGAGGAAGCCCTGCTGGGCGGGAGAAACCAGCTCCCAATATGATGATTCGGAAGTGTCTCTCTTCGTCAGTGTTTTCTCCGGACATCATGCCTTCGGGAATCGAGGGACACATGCACCATTTCAGAGGCTTCTCCTTGAGGAATCATGGTGTGCGGCCCCGGTATTCTGCTCACTTCGTTGCCTCCTCGACAATGCGGATTTCCTCGTCTGTCAGGCCGTAGAGCTTGTAGACTAGTTGGTCTATCTGCTTGTCAGTCTCCTTGATCTGGCGCTGGATGAGCGATTTCTCGTGATCGGTCTTGGCGGCTTGAAGGTCCTTGTGGAGCTTCAGCATTGTGTCGACGAGTTCGATTACGCTATCGTGACACCTCTCCTCAAGTTCATTGGTGAGGTCAATTGTTCGCATAGGAAAGGGGTTGAGATAGGCGGTCTTCATCCGAAAGTAGCCGCCACGAAGCATCGTCCCTGTTTCTTTGAGGAAGTACGTAAGGAGTGAAGAATTGAGCACAGCGAGGATGAACCTTAGGTCAAGCGCCACACCTGGCTTGGGCATAATCGCGTATGCGGTATCCAAAAGCCATCTACCCGTGCGATCAAGATAGCATGTGCCCTTCTTGGCAACGTCCGGCATGACAATCTTCTCTGGAACCTCAAATCGGGACATGTTCTGTGGGCGGCCAAAGCAATACCACCCTTCACCCCTGAATCTTCCTCTCTCGCGCCTGTCTAGCCGTTCTTTGCTTTCGTGCAAATACTCCAGAGTCCTTGGAGCAACCTCAGCTAGCTTGTCTTCTGAGAAAAGAGTAAACCGGTTTCCAGTGACCTCATACGGCATGATGAGAAGAACCCGTTCTTCTTCAAGACAGTAGCGGCTGATGTCGCGCCCTCGAAGAGCGGGTTTCAAAAGCACCGGCTCAAGAACGTAATCGGTCTCCTTCTCTCTTGAGTACACGCGAACCCCGCTCGTCAACTTGGCACGTTCCTCCACTACGTACACTTTGTCTGCTCGGGTTCCCGTGCCTTGGAAGATGTCCACAAAGCTTCCTAGGTCAGGCCATTGGTTAAGCTTCTCCATTATCGGACTGCCAAACACTGAAGAATCCCAGACCGCTCCCGATAACACCTCAGCAGAAAACCCTGATATGCGCCATAGTGTGGGCACCTCCTCAGGGAGCGGACAGAGATTACGTGGACCATCAAGAGGGCCAACGTAACGGGCAACCGTGCCGTGGTCCAACCCTTGACGATCCAAGAAAAGTAGGCACGTGTATGTTGTGGCACCAGGGAAGATCTGAAATGCTCCGAAGTTGACAATGTGCTCAAGATGCCTGTTTGTGGAAATAAGATCCCGTAGGTTCTCTCCAACTTGGGAATTGAGGAACTTGTTTGGAAGGATGTACCCAAGCTTGCCTTCAGATCCCAGAAGATCTAGCCCCCTTTCTACGAACACTAAATAGATGTCCCACTCACGCGAAGAAGCCGAGTGATAGTTCGAACGGCAATACTCCCAGAGCATGTGATAGCTTTCCCTCAACGTGATGCTTCGAACGTACGGCGGATTCCCGATCACGGCGTCGAACCCGCCAGCCTTCATGATCTCCGGGAATTCGGCGTCCCAGTCGAAGGCGTTGATGCGGTAGCGTTCTTCTTCGTCGATCAGGCTGAGCTGCTTTCCTTCGTAGAAGTCGGGACCGATCAGCGAGTTGCCGCACTTGATGTTGTCGGCGAGGTCGGGTAGCGCCCGTTGGTGGAAGAGCCTGAGGCCCTGGCCGATCGTCTCGGCGTTCTCGCCTTCGAGCACCTTGAGCAGGAGCGAGAGTTTGGTGACTTCCACGGCCTGTGGATCGATGTCCACGCCGTAGATGTTGTTTAACAGGATGCGTTTGCGCTCGGCGGTGGTTAGTCGCCAGTCGCCGCCTGGCCCTTGAAAGGTTTTCGGCTTCCGCCGTTTGGCATGCTTTTCCGGTTCGTGTTCGGTGTACCACTTGAGATGCCAATTGAGTAGCGTTTGGTAGGCTCCAAGCAAGAACGAGCCGGAGCCGCAGGCAGGATCGAGCACGTAAAGGGTGCGAACTTGCTGCGGCGTCTTCCCGTCAAGGAGCTTGCCGACGGTGTGCTCGACGATGTAGTCAACGATGTAGGTGGGCGTGTAGTAGACACCACCTGCCTTCTTCACCTCGGGTTTGTCCTCGACTTTGGCGTGATGACCTGATGTCAGCCGAATGACCTTACCGAGGAACTGCTCGTAGATATGGCCGAGGATGTCGGCGGGCAAAACGGAGAACTCATACGGGCTATCCGGATAGTAAAGGTCTTTGAAGACCTCTTTCAGCACCTTGTCATCGACGGTCAAGCTGAGGGTGAGGTCATCGGGGGGCTCGGGCCGCTCCTTCTCCTTGCGAAAGTGAAATAGGCCGGAGTTGTAGCGCTCATCAGCACGGCGAAGGATCTGACACAGGCGTGGGTAGACCCGGTTCCCGCTTTGTAGGGCCATGAGCTGTCCATAGTCCTCAATCCCCCGATCCTCGCAGATGCGCAGGAAGATGATCCGGTCAATCGTGCGCTGCACGGCGAAGTTCAACTCGCGGGTGGAAAGATCAGCGTTACGTAGCGCGATGTTGCGTGCCAGCACGTCACGCCAGTTCTCGATCTCCTTTAGGAAAGCATCGTCCACCTCAGCGGTCCCGCGCTTGCGCTTGGTCGATTCGACGTAGCGGTCGAACGAGCCGGTGAGGATCGCCTCCTGCGAGAAGATCAAGGCGATCTCGTCCCAACGCTCGGCGTACTCGGTATATGTGATGTAGAGGATACGCGCAGCGGAGGCCTTGTCAGTCTTTGAAGGCTTTACCCGACAGTCGTAGACCGCGAACTCCTCGAAATCGGTGAGGATGGAGAGCGGCAGCTTGGCCGACCAGGCATAGCGGCGCAGTTGATAAGCCGGGATGGGATCATCCTTAATGCCGACAGATGGACGTTTCGCTTCCACGAAGAACTTGCGCGTACCACCGATGCGGAAGCAGTAGTCCGGCGCCTTGGTCGCCCCACCGACCTTGATCGCGTCCTCGTGGATAACCTCTTTGTACGCCTCGGCGTAACCTTTCTCGTTGGTGACGTCCCAGCCTAAGGCTTTGAAGAATGGATCGATGAACTCCCGCCGAAGCTGCGCCTCGTTGTAGTCGTGGGAGCGATAGGCATCGCGATTGCGTTCAAATCGCTCAATCAGCTTGAGGACTTCCTTAGGCGTGGGCACGTCCCTCCCTTCTTTCTGCACTTATGTCAATAAGTAATAGTTTATAACGACCCACAGGACTGGACAAGTGAGGAAATGGGGGGCCGGGCAGTGATCGGCGGAATTTCTGGAGTCTGATCTTCCCTTTCGGCATTTCTAGTGAAAACTGGCATCGCTTTCCCATCGGATTTGTGCAGGTAGAGGTTACTTGGGGCTTGCCATTGCTACATTTTGCAGGGGCATGTTGCCTCGTCACTACGAGTCGATTGACCTGCCCCCGTTGTTCGGTCCACCATTGAAATAACCTAGCGCAGTCCGTAGACTTCAAACCCGTCCCGGAAAGTCTATCCCCAACACCCCATAAACACGGCAGTCCGGCTTCGGGCACCTTGTGTGCCCCTCCTGGTCGAAGCGCAGATCCTCGAGTGTGGTATTGTATGATGTAGGGAGGATGTACCGGAGGAATGACGCAAGATGCTGTTTTCGTAGTCCGTCAGTTCCTGTATGACTGCTACGTCGCTTTGCCGGAAGCCAGTTCTGAGAGCATTTCGAGGACGCTCACCATCGACCCACCACTAGACGTAGAGGAAGCTGAGGACTTCCTGCGCGGGCTGCAGTCGGGGCTGTTCTCAATTGACCCGGATGGCTACGTCCAGAGCGACGTCCTACCGCCAGGTCCAGCCAACAAGAATCGCCAGGAGATCGTTCAGCTGTTCTGGCGCAGGAAGAACAGGCGGTTTCTGTTCCGAGAAGGCGTATGCCAACTAGCTGCGGTCTCGGCACTGGTTCTGATGTATGGGTGGCCTGCCAGTCACGTGCGATTGGAGCCGAACACAGGCGATGTGGGCGACATCGCATTCGGAGTGGACATCATCGTGAGGGACCCTATGCACGACTCCGTTCGTATCTGCGGAGAGGTCAAGAGGAACAGAGCCGAGCTGGGCAAGCTGCTTGACGAGCTGAGGGCTTGCCTTCGGGATGGGCCGCACTCGAAGTCAGACTGCAAGCGGAAGAACCACCCGAAGGCCGAGGCCTTGTGGGAACTCCGGCCTGACTACTTCTGGGTGGTATGTCCAGGCAAGCGACTCGCATTCCGCGTACAGCATGCCGGTGAGATCATAGGGTTGGACGAGATACCGAGCCTTCCAAAGGGTCCGTGCTGACCTTCTCAACCGTGCCGTGTCCAATCCGCAGATTTCGTCGCATCGCTGTTTCCAAGCCTGTAGGTAATGGAGTAGTCGAACGAGCGCAGCTTTTCTCCGTCGCTGCACATCTTCCTGTTATGGAACTCGAATGTCGCTTTGAGTTCGGTTAACCCCCCTGGAAACACCGGCGCGGGGAAGCCGTGGTTGTACGGCCCACCACGAGGCGAAGTTGCCAGGACAGGATGCCGCGAAACCCAGGCAAGCTGACTCGCCACAGGACTGCCGATCGTTTCGTCATTAATCTGCACGGACTCAATCAACATGACACTGTCTCCGGGGTTGCTGACACTGAAGGTCAGATGGAGTTTGCCGACATTCTTCTTAATGTCGAAACCGCTGACGCTTTCGAGGCGCGACGCATCGTGAAAGATGGGTTCAGGGTTTGCACGGCTTTCTTCCCTCTCATCGAATCGCTTCTGTAAATCGAGGGTGCCATTCTGTGTTTCGACTAGCTGCCCTTGTAGCACTCTCAATCCAACGTTCACGCGCCAGAGCAACCCTGTGAAAGCGACCAAGGCTCCGGAGAAGAACACATTGGCATCCTTCCGCAAAAAAGCAAGAACGATCGCGACCACCAAAACCATCGCAAAGACGCCATTATATAGATCAGGTTCACGTCCTCGCCGCTTCATCCCTTCCGCTCCTCTCGCTTGAGGTACTCCAGGATTGCCTCGACCGCTAGGTAGTTGATCGAGCGGTCCTTCTTGTCCGCCAGCTTCATCAGCCGCTCGACAGGCCGCTCCGCCTGCTTCTTCTGTGTAACACGGATTGACAGCTTGTCCAGGGTCTCCTTCTTAGCCATGTAACATTCCTCCTCTTTCTTGCTCAGCTATTCATAGCCTAACGTGAGCGTGGTGTGATATTCAAAGCCTGTGTTCCCGAATCCGGGGCGTACTACGATCGCAAGCGTGCCCAAGGTAAGACTCACAACCAAGCCATCCGGGCGTTAGGGCGTTACATGGTTCGGGTGATGTGGTCGATGCTGATCAACCACCGCGACTACGAACTGAGAGGAGACCTCCCCGTGACTTGAAAATCCAAGCGGGATGTTCAGGCCTACACTTGACACTTAATGGGGCATGGGGCCACATCTTCATCCTTGGTATCTATCCGGCTGCTGAAGAGGAATACACCTTACTGAACGAGTTTTGAACTCAGTTAGGAAGCTAAAGAACACTGGTACACCTTTCCTAGCTTGATTTTTCCTCGGATGCCGCCTAGAATCAGGATGTTGTTGGCACTTTTGCAGTCGTTACAGTTTGGAAAGCAGATACATTCCCGCCCAACCTAGAACGTTCTGCTGAGATTAGATACCCAACACCAAGGAGGTAGGTTTCCCATGGCGGAGCGCGAGACCGGTACAGTGAAATGGTTCAACGAAAGCAAAGGGTACGGCTTCATCGAGCGAGAGCAAGGTGAAGACGTATTCGTGCACTACGCCTCCATTCGTGGCGAGGGATTCAAGTCGCTAGCCGAGGGGCAGAAGGTGGAATTCACCGTTACGCAAGGGCAGAAAGGCCCGCAGGCGCAAGACGTCACAGCAATCACGGAAGAGCCGAAAGGCCCGCAGGCGCAAGATGTCACAGCAATCACGGAAGAGCCGAAAGGCCCGCAGGAAGAAGATGTCACAGTAATCACGGAAGAGCCGAAAGGCCCGCAGGAAGAAGACGTCACAGCAATCACGGAAGAGCCGAAAGGCCCGCAGGAAGAAGACGTCACAGCAATCTAGACAACACCGGCGGAATCAGGAACGGCGAGCGACCCATGCGAAGGTTTGGATGTGGCGCTCGCCTTGCTGTTAAACCAGGCTTTCCGTGAATCGCTTGTCCAAGGACGTATCTTGGATGCTGCAACATCCATAACTGGCGTGCCGCGAACCTTTGAATTAGGCTCCTTGGGCGGCAGCCTCGGGTGTTCAGGAGAGAACTTGCGCACTCGCCGGAATCCCGAGGCCCCATGATCTCCTGGCCCGTAGTGAACTACTTCCGAACTCGGTAGTCCGAGAATCTCCCGTTGGTACACCGAACGGGACGAGTTTTAAACTCGTGCCTACTCAGTACAGAAAATCTTGGCACCCCTTGCTGAACAAGTTCTGAACCGACACTTGCATATCGAAAGCGAGGATGCTGAGGTACTCCTGGAATGTTGTATTTCAAGATCTGACCCCTTTTCCTTCTAACTCCCCTCTTTCCTAAGGCTGACTCCCGGCTCCTAACCCTCTTTCCTCGTAAATGTTATAAAGGACCCGCCCTATACCGAGACGCCTTTCTCACCTAACGTTTTATCTCCGCTGGTTCTCTTTTTGTTTGGGCTTCACCTCGGGACAAATCAAATCCCTGGAAGCGCTCACGATCCAACCGCATTACGTTGCTTCGTTTGGAGAGGTTGCCCACCACACTGGTGAACGTGCTGATGGGCCTATGCATACGCCAAAGGTTACCCACCACCCGGCGCATGATGCGCGGGTAGGAGTGAAAACCCCGTAAGCAAGTCGCATACTCGCTGACTATGTCGACCCAAGATAGGTGCTTGTATCTAGCCACCGGGAATCCCAGGGTGTAGTACTTCCAGTCCTCGGGGAAGACGTTGGCGACGATGCGGCCCTCCGATTCCATCTTTTCCCACAGGCGCGTGCCGGGGAGCGGCGTAAGGAACAACAGATTGAGGAAGTCCACGCCCCAGCGATTGGCCGTGTCCAGGATCTGCTCCCCGATACCCGGCTCATCAACGTCCAGGCCGATGATGAACGAGCCAGCCACCACAATGCCGTGGCGCTGTATCCGGCGGATGGAGGCCTTGAAGTCACGGCCTGACTGAATGTTGAACCGCTTGTTAACTTCCATCAGCCCTTCCACGGTCGGCGATTCGAAGCCAATAAAAACACCGGCGCATCCAGACTTCGCCGCTAGCCGAAGCAGTTCTTCGTCGTCGGCCATGTTGATCGTCACTTGGCCAACCCACTTCTTGCCGAGCTTTGCCTGGATCATGGCCCGGAACAGGTCCTTGGCGTGGGCGAAATGGTCCTTGGTTGTGCCAACGAGGTTGTCGTCCACGATGAGGACGTGCTTCTCCCGAATCAGTTTGAACTCTTCAACTACGTTCTCAATCGGGCGGTACCGAAAGACCCCTCCATTGAATGCGGTAACGCTGCAGAAGGTGCAGTTTAGCGGGCAACCGCGCGTGGTCTGGATTGCCCCCAAGCGATAACCGGTCGGCAGCAGGTCATGCCGGGCCAGGGGGACCTCGTCCATTTCCAACCGGGTGCCGGTGTAAACCCGATTCAAGGTGCCCTTCCGGGCGTCCTCCAAAACCTTTCTCCAAATGCTCTCCGCTTCACCCGTCACTACGGCGTCCACTCGTTCCAAGGCCTCGTCCAAGCACATGGTGGCATGGATACCACCCATCACCACGGGTACGCCCCGGCTGCGAAATTCGGCCGCCACCTTGTAAGCACGGACCGCCTGCGATGTGAAGGCAGTAATCCCCACCAGGTTAGGGCGTGGCATGACCTGGTAGTCGGGCACACCGAGGTTCTCATCAATGATTGTGATATCCCACGCGGGGGGAGTTAGACCGGCCAAGACCAGAAGACTGAGCGGCTTCCAGACGCGGTACCGGTTCCAGTAGTTCGCTTTGATCTTGGTGATGTTCACTAACGGATTGCCTGGGTTAATCAGATATAGGCGCACAAGACCCCTCCTCGTCATAACCCACTATAACCCAGAAAGTAAGGACCATGCCGTAAGGGGACTTCGGTCCTGCTTAACTGAGCTTGACAGGAAGAGAGCGTTGTTATTTTCCAACAACTCGCCGGTTCTGTGAACAGTAACCATAAGAGATGGAGATCTCGAAGCCGCAGTTGGAGAACGCTGGCAGAGAGGTCATTCCCACAACTCAACAACGGAAGGCGTTGGACTAAGTCAGCATACAGGCGTTGCCTCCCTCAGGCAATATGCAACACAAGATACGCTAGTGTTGCAAGACCTCTTCAAGGGCAGTGCCCCTCTAGGGTGGGTGCTCCTACCGGTGTATCAACTGACGGATTGGTGTGGCAGTCCCTCTTGCAGCCTATCTCTTCACCACTGCGTCTTTGAGAGCTTTCCCCGGCTTGAATGCAGGAACTTTCTTCGCGGGAACCTTAATCGGTCGCCCCGTCTGAGGATTCCTTGCCATCCTTGCCTTCCTTCTTCTGACCTCGAACTTGCCGAAGCCAGTTAATATGACCGGCTCGTTGCCCTTCAGGGCTTTTGTAATCACCTCTAACGCAGCGTCAATGACCTCCGCGGTGCTAGCCTTGGACATCTTCGTCTTCTTGGCCACTTTCTCCACGAACTCCGTCTTGTTCATGCTGTACCCCCCAACCAGAGAATTTCGATCAGTATAGCGGTGGATTAGAGCCCTGTCAAAGCCATGGCAAAGACGTCTTTCGCAACA
>JAUWYG010000110.1 GCA_030615945.1 Candidatus Bipolaricaulota bacterium
CAATGATGGAAGTGGAACTGGTGAACGATGGCCCGGTTACCTTCATCCTCGAGCTTGCGTCCCACGCTTAGCGCGGCTAAACTGTCCACCTCGCTTTAGATCAAAGCCTACTGAAGTGTAAGGAGGAAAGATGCCAGTTCCTAAATATCGAACCTCGCGGTCCAAGGTGCGCATGCGCCGCTCGCATCAGAAACTAGCACCCCAAAAAGTGAGTGAGTGTTCACACTGCCACGAGCCGAAGTTACCTCACCGAGCTTGCCCACACTGCGGCTACTACAACGGAATGGAAGTAGTCTCGGTCACCAAGACCGAATAGCCCCCGCACCCGAGTGAGGCAATGATCTCAGGGATCAGTCCTGCATTTCCTTCTTTTTCTGGCTCCTCACGCTCCAGGCAAGGGATGCTTGTAAGAGGCACTCCTCCCGATACACTCCTGCCATAAAACCCAAGACGTCATCACCGTGAGAAGCCGTATTTCCTTTCTCTCGCCAAGACGCTAAGGGTCATTTGTTCTCATCGTTCTAAAACGTGTCCTTCCTACATCCCTGGTCTCCTCAGCGTTAATCCCTTGCTGTTGGTTGTAGGCACATCTAAGCCAAGCCCCTTAGGAAACCAGGAGACCAGGAAAAGCGCTGATTTGTACATCCTTAGCTTTCTCATGGATTCCTGGATTCCTCATAGGTTATTGGATTCCTATCGATCCTGTTTTCCGCCGTTCTTTGCGCCTCTGCGGCTCTGCGAGAGCCCCATCTCTTGAGTCTTTCTCTGCGTTACCTTAGCTTAACCGTGAGGAGCCTTAAAGAGAGGGTGAGCTTGACCTTCTCCCTTATCAATGGTGGTTAGGCGAACGGTTGCGGATTCCGCACAACTTCTTGATCGTGGATATGTGCGAAAGGGTTTCCTCCTTGCCGGCGCGCACCGCGTCTTGTAAGTGCTCGAAAGCGAACATCGTTATCCAGCCCACATCCGGTTGCAGCAGGAGGAGACGTCCGTCAAGCCGTTTGCGTGCTTGTTCGAGCTGAAGAGCGGTCAGTCGCTGGGAGGTGATTCGTTGCGCCTGGAAGAGGGCATCAAAGCTGGTGTCAACGCGACGCGTCAGTGATGCACTGGTGTCAACAGCGATCACGACCTCAGCCCCCATATCGATCGCCACATCAACTGGGATCTTATCGATGATTCCACCGTCGATCAGGTATCGCCCCTCGTGAGCAACGGGGTAAAAGATACCTGGGACCGCAGCGCTTGCGGTCACTGCGTGATAAAGTTTGCCCTCGGTCAACGTGACCCGTTCTCCGCTCTCTAAGTCAGCTGCCACAGCGGCAAACGGAATCTTGACCTCGGAGAAGCTCTTCTTGGCGGTCAACAGGGAAAAGAGTTCATACATGCGGGCCAGTTTCTCCGGGGCGGTCTTCTCCTCGCGCCAGCTCGGCCCACGAACGTATTCTACCATCCCGCGTCCGATGGCCCGTCGCACCTCGCGCATGGTGCTCTCTGAGATCTGTAATAGCTCGTTTAAGTCAAGGCAAGAGAGAAGCTGATTTAGCTTGTCAAGGTCCGTCCCGATCGCCTTTGCTGCCCCTATCGTCGCTCCTATACTGGTTCCGGCGATTACATCGACAGGGATGCCGTTCTCTTCCAAGGCGATGAGTACACCGAGGTGGGCAAAGCCGCGCGCTCCGCCTCCGCCGAGTGCTACCCCGATCCTTCGTCGCTTACGCAAAGAAAACCCCCCCTTTGCCCGATCTTAGCCGGGCAAAAGGGGGGGGACAAGTCACTTGAGCTTAGTACATCGGCGGCTGAGGAGGCATCGCTGACATCTCGTCCTTCTCCTTGATCTCAGCGACGAGGGCGCCGGTGGTGAGGAGCATTCCGGCGATCGAGACCGCGTTTTGCAATGCAGAACGGGTCACCTTGGTTGGATCGACGATTCCGGCCTCGAACATGTCTCGGTAATCCTCAGCTAGGACGTCGAACCCGACTCCCGGCTTCTCTGTCTTGATACGCTCAACCACAATTGCTCCCTCGAAGCCGGCGTTATCTGCCAGTTGACGTAAGGGGGCTTCCAGGGCCCGATGGAGGATCTTTCCTCCCACTGCCTCGTCGTCTTTGAGCTTGAGGGCCTCTATTGCCTTGGCCGCGCTCACCAGGGCAACGCCACCACCAGGGAGAATCCCCTCGTCGACGGCCGCCTTTGTCGCTTCGAGTGCATCCTCCATGCGGTGCTTCTTCTCGGAGAGCTCGGTCTCAGTGGGGGCGCCAACCTTGATCACGGCGACCCCGCCGGCGAGCTTTGCCTTGCGCTCCTCTAGCTTCTCCCGATCGTAGTCAGAATCGGTCGTCTCGACCTGAGCCTCGATCTGCTCGATCCGGCCCTTTATGGCGTCCGCCGAGCCTTTGCCACCGATAATGGTGGTGTCGTTGCTGTCGATCTTCACGTTCTCGGCTCGCCCAAGCATGTCGAGCGTTGTGTCCTTGATCTGCATCCCCGCGTCCTCGGCGATTACCGTGCTGCCAGTGAGGATGGCGATATCCTCAAGCATCGCCTTGCGACGGTCGCCGAACCCCGGGGCCTTCACTGCACAACTCGTCAGCGTACCTTTAAGCTTGTTTAAGACGAGCGTTGTCAGTGCCTCCCCAGTGACGTCCTTGGCGATGACCAGGAACGGTTTGCCCGACTGGGCTACCTTCTCCAACAGCGGGACGAGGTCGATCGCGCTCTTTAACTCTTGATCGGTAATTAGGATGTGGGGGTTCTCGAGGAGGACCTCCATCTTTTTAGGATCGGTCACGAAGTAGGGGGAGATGTACTCACGGTCGAACTGCATTCCCTCGACGACCTCGTAGTAGGTTTCGATCGTGTCCGAGTCCTCCACGGTGATCACGCCGTCTTCACCCACTGCCTCCATGGCATCGGCGATGATCTTCCCGATGGACTCGTCGTTGGCGGAGATGGTCGCCACCTGTGCCGTCTCCTCCTTGGTCTTAAGAGCGCGGCTCTGCTCCTTCAGCGACTCAACGACCTTAGCCGTTCCCTTCTCCAGCCCGCGCTTCATTTCCATTGGGTTTGCACCGGCGGCAAGGTTCTTGAAGCCTTCCTCGATCATGGTGTGAGCGAGAATCGTTGCCGTGGTCGTGCCGTCGCCAGCGATGTCGTTTGTCTTAGAGGCAACCTCCTTGACGAGCTGGGCCCCCATGTTCTCGAATTCGTCCTTGTACTCTTGCTCCTGCGCAATCGTTACTCCATCGTTGGTGATGTCGGGACTGCCAAACTTCTTGTCGATGATCACGTTGCGACCGCGCGGTCCAAGCGTGATCCGTACTGCATCTGTAAGTTTGTCAATTCCCCCCATCAGCTTACGACGGGCTTCCTCGCTGAATATCACTTCTTTTGCCATTCTCAAAGCCCCCTTTATCCTTAACTATTCAATAACCGCTAGTACGTCGCTGCTTTTGACCAAGAGGAGTTTCTCGTCCTCGAACTCAATCTCCGTTCCGGCGAAGCTCGAGACGATGATCTCGTCCCCCTCTTTGACCTCAATCTTTTCGTCGCTTCCTATGGCCAAGACCTTACCCCGTACGACCTTGTCGCTCTTGGCGCTTTCAGGGAGGACGATTCCCCCGGAGGTCTTGCGCTTTTCCTCTTCGATTTTCTTTGCCAGAATTCTTTTCCCCAACGGTTTGATCTTCATCCGCTTTCCTCCTCCTTAGAGTTGTTGTTAGCACTCTCACCTATGGCTTGCTAAAGGTATTTTACCCTGGGCTCATGCTTGCGTCAAGGGAAGATCGCTTCTTGTCAAACGCTGATTGGATCGCTATATTCTTCACATCATGCCCGGGGCAAGGACGCACCTAAAGATCGAGATGACACTGTTGGCGGCTTCCGCAATCGGGGTCGCCATTCTTAAGCGTGGGGGGATGATTCACTGGCGCGATGGAGCGGTATTTCTGTTTGCCTATCTGTTCTCCACTCTCTTTTTAAGCCCTGATCTTGACCTTCTGCAAAGCCGCGCTTCCCGACGCTGGGGGATCGGGCGGATCCTCTGGTTTCCTTATGCGAAGATCTTCCCCCATCGCCGCCTCTCGCACCACCTACTTCTCGGACCACTGACGCGAATCCTCTACCTGGGGGCAATTGTCCTTGTCATCTCTTGGGGGATTGGGCTTATCACTGGGCGGCCCCTGCACCTCTTTTTGCCGGTGGGGCCGATTATTGTGCCGGTTTTGTGCGGTCTATATCTTCCCAATCAGATTCACATCATAGTCGACCGGCTCTGGTCATTCTTAAAAACAGCGTAAGCGGTTGTGAGAGACACTTGTTGTCCCTATAATCGATGCGATGAAAGAATGGGTTCTCTACCTCATCTCGGCGGTTACCCTCATCGGGCTGGTCGTTCTGTTCCAGGTGGCTGGTCCTTACTATGAGGTGGGGATCGCTTCTTGGTATGGGCCAGGGTTCCACGGAAACCATACGGCGAGCGGTGAGGTCTACGATATGTACGGGATCAGCGCCGCTCA
>JAUWYG010000087.1 GCA_030615945.1 Candidatus Bipolaricaulota bacterium
ATTGTATGCCAAGGAAGTGGGATTAAAGGGAGCCCTGTTTCCCTGGCATAGCGGTAGCAACGGTCGGGAGGAGACTCAACTTGTCCACCTCAACCCGATGTCTGGCGATTGGGACCCCGATCACAGCAGGCTGCAGCGTCATGTCAATGCAGCCTGCGCCTACAATATCTGGCAGTACTACCAGACCACCGGTGACAGAGGCTTCCTTGAGCTCTACGGCGCGGAGATGATGCTAGAAATCGCTAGGTTTTGGGCGAGCCTCGCCACCTGCAAGCAGCAAACTGAACGCTACGAGATTGTAGGGGTGATGGGACCTGATGAGTATCACGAGAAGTACCCCAACGTGGTGGAGGGGGGGCTGAAGAACAACGCGTACTCTAACGTGATGGCAGTGTGGTGTCTTGAGCGCGCGCTTGAAGTGCTTGAGTTGATATCGGAAGAGAGCCGACGGGAGCTGATGAAACTTCTCGACCTGAAGGACAGGGAGTTGGAGTACTGGAGAGAGATCGCCCGGAAGATGACGGTCGTCTTTCATGAAGATGGTATTATCAGCCAGTTTGAGGGGTACGACGAGCTCAAGGAGTTCGACTGGGGCTCTTATCGTAACAAGTACGGCCAAATTGGGCGAGCCGACAGAATTCTCAAGGCCGAGGGCGACTCACCCGACAACTACAAACTCTCCAAGCAAGCCGACCTGTGCATGCTGTTCTACCTGCTTGGTTTAGAAGAGTTACAAAGCATATTTGAACGGTTGGGCTATCCACTCGATGATAAGGCCATCCGCAGGAACGTGGAGTACTACTTGCAGCGTACATCCCACGGCTCAACCCTCAGTTATGTTGTCTTCGCTTCTGTATTAAACAGAATAGACGAGACCAGGGCTTGGGAGTACTTCCGCACGGCCCTGCGAAGTGACATCGAGGATACCCAAGGGGGCACGACCCCTGAGGGAATCCACACGGCTGCAATGGCGGGTACCATCAATATGGTGCTGCACAACTATGCTGGGGTCGATATCACGTCTGCCGGAGTCAGTGTCTCACCGCACCTCCCCGATGCGATTTCACGCGTTCGCTTCCGCGCGGCTTACCGAGGTGACTGGCTAGATCTGGACATAACCAAGTCAGAACTTCGGGTAGTAGTGGACAAGAGCGCCCTGAGGGCCGTACCGGTGCTGGTCGATGGCGCCAGTCACCTTATTGAGCCCGGAGATGTCCGAGGATTTTCCTTATCATAGGCTGTTTACGCTCAGTGAGAAGTATATCAGGCTTTAAGGTGAGTGCCTCGTCAACTTCGATGGGCGGCAGCCTCCTGAGCGAGTGCTATCGCGCCGTATATTACGACATCATAGCCTAGCGGAGTCAGCAGAACTTCCGGTGCCTCGACATTCAGGTGCTTGTGCATCTCGATCTTCATGGGTTCAAGGATCTCGGGATGCTCTAGAACCAGCGTTCCCCCGACCGTGATGATCTGAGGATCATAGGCATTAGCGATATCGGCGAAGGCGATCCCTCCAAAGTAGCACGCTTCGCCAATGACACTCTGGGCCAGCCTGTCCCCTGCCTCAGCCGCAGCGAAGACGAGCGGCGAGGTGACAAACTCGAGCAACTCACTCTTTGTGGGTTCCCTATTCTGAAATCGTCTATCCTTAATTGCTCCCTCACGGATTAGCTCTATGAGGATAGCCCCATAGTCCTCCCCAAGTTGGAGTTTTCCGTGGATCAGCCTGGTCCTCGCATTCTTCGCGATTCCCGTCCCCGAGCAGTAGGCTTCAGCGCAACCGTAGTTGCCGCAGCCACATCTCAACCCATCTTTCTTGACGAAGAAATGTCCTACTTCGGCGGCGTTACCCTGCTTCCCGATCAAGAGATGCCCTCCGTCCCATACACCTCCTCCTAGACCGGTGCCCAATGTTACGTAGACCAAATAGAGGTCATTTTTTTCCTTGGCATCTTTTCCTACCCCGTAATAGACCTCTCCCAGTACGGCCGCGACACAATCGTTCGCCAACCTGACCGGAATGCCGAACTCCTCTTCCAACGGCTGCACTAGCGGGATGTATAGTGGCTGAGCTAAGTTAGGTTCTGGATGGTGGATCGGCCTGATATTCGTCGGGTCCCGTATGTCACCGTCTTTTAACGGGCCGGCAGAACCGATCCCAAGTGCGGCTACATTGTCGATCCCGGCTTCTTTCATTGCGCGGCGCAGTAAGCATTTCATCTGATCGCCTATACCCAGATATGCTAGGTTATCCTTGTAGTCCGCAAAATGGCCTGAGGCAATATCGGTCTTCTCCCTGAGCCTGTGTGCGATGTTGCCGTCTCGATCAGCAATGACTAAGGCCAGCTTAGTGGCGCCGATGTCGAACCCTGCCAAGTATTCTTTCATCTTGTAATGATGATGGGTGAGGGATTCCTAGGTGATAATCTGTTTGCCCTTCGAAAAGGCACTGTTCTCTTCCGAGCTTGCGCAAGTAACCCAGCCATAATTGTCACCTTATCCGTCAATGCCACCCTCCCAACTTAACGCACGGTCTTTCTTCTGTCAAGGGCGCGACTTTCATAGGTCGCGACATCATTACAGATCGAGTGGAATAGCCTGCTCTTATTGACCTGTGTGGCGAGGGATTTTTTCTTGTTGTATAGTATGATGTAAAGCTGGGTCGGTTTTCTTTTCGGGACGAGATGACGGAAGAGCGCAGGAGGTTAAAGTGGCAGAAGTAACACTTACCAAGGTTACTAAGAAGTTTGGTGACTTTGTGGCGGTGAACGATATCGACCTAAAGGTGGGGGATGCAACGTTTACCGTGTTGGTGGGGCCATCGGGGTGTGGAAAGACAACGACACTGCGGATGATCGCTGGGTTGGAGGAGACGACACAGGGAGAGATTCGGATTGAGGAGCGAGTGGTGAACCGTGTTCCCCCAAAGGACCGCGATATTGCAATGGTCTTCCAGAACTACGCACTCTATCCCCACATGGACGTGTACAACAATATGGCGTTCGGTCTCAAGCTGCGGAAGATCCCCAAGGTGGAGATCAGGCGGAGAGTGCACGAGGCAGCAGCGCTCTTGGGGATTGAGGACAAGTTGAAGAGTAAGCCGCGTGCGCTCTCAGGTGGACAGCGGCAGCGGGTGGCGGTCGGCCGGGCGATCGTGCGGGACCCTAAGGTTTTCTTGTTCGATGAGCCCCTTTCCAACCTGGATGCCAAACTGCGGGTGCAGATGAGGACGGAGCTGGAACAATTGCACCACAAGCTACGCACAACGACGATCTACGTAACGCACGACCAGGTGGAGGCAATGACGCTGGGGGACAAGATCGCGGTGATGAAGGATGGGGTGATCCACCAGTATGCCTCGCCGCAGGAGACCTACGATCATCCGAAAAACCAGTTTGTGGGTGGGTTCATCGGGAGTCCGGCGATGAACTTTTTTAACGCGCGTGTTGGGACTGAGGACGGAAGGGTGGTTTTAATTGGGAAGGGGTTCCGGCTGGTCCTACCTCAGGGGAAGGGGCAGGATCTTCCCAGCGAGGTGGAGGTGATTGTGGGAATCCGACCGGAAGATCTGGAAGGTCCGGCACCCGAGGGGGAAAACACGGTGGAGATGAGGGTGCGGGTGACCGAGCCGTTGGGGAATGAGTTGTTGGTTTACGCTGACTGTAGTGGGGAGCGAGTGGTGGCGAACCTTGATCCTCACCGCCGGGTGGAGGTGGACTCAACGATCAGGCTCAAAGTCAATATAGATACCTTGCACCTGTTCGACCGCGAGAGCGACCAGACAATCCTCTAACGCCGCCTGCTCACTCGAACAGAGTCAACAGATAGAAAAGGCCGGGGTCGACCGGCCGTGGTGTACTCAGAGCGTCTTCCAGGCTGACCGGCTCGATCTTCGTCCCGTGTAGGGCGGTCATAACATCAAAGCGCCCATCCAGAGCGAACTCGATTGCCGCAGCACCGAAGCGGGTGGCGAGGATGCGATCGAAAGGAGTGGGACTCCCGCCGCGTTGCAGGTAGGCGAGATTGGTCACCCGTAAAGGAATCTTCAGTTGCGCGGAAAGTTGGTTGGCTAGATACTGCCCCACTCCTCCGAGACGAACGTGTCCGAAGGCGTCCACCTTGGTCTCGGAGACCACCTGGCCTTCCCAGCCAGCCGGTTTGGCTCCCTCAGCGATAATGATGATACTGAAGTGTTTTTTCCTCGCCTGACGGCGGAGGATCTTTTTATGTACTTCTTCAACGCTGAACTCCTGCTCTGGGATGATGATCACGTCAGCCCCACCGGCAATTCCCCCCAGCAGGCTCAGCCAGCCGCTGTCCCTGCCCATCACTTCGAGGATGAGAACGCGATGATGAGAGAAAGCAGTCGTGTGCAGTCTGTCCAGGGCGTCGGTTACAACGCCAAGGGCTGAGGCGAAGCCGATGGAGTAGTCGGTCATAGAGATGTCGTTGTCAATCGTCTGCGGAATTCCGATCGCCTTCACCCCGTGCTCTGAAAGACGGTGGATTACCCCCAAGGTATCGTCTCCGCCAATTCCAATCAGAAAGTCTATCGCATTGTGCTTTAGTGTGTTAAGGATCCGTTCTACCCCACCCTCGATCTTGAACGGATTGGTACGTGAGCTCCCAAGAATCGTGCCACCGATGTGTAGGATTCCGGAGACGTCATCAACCTTCAGTGGGCGGGTGAGGTCGTCAATCGGTCCCTTCCACCCCTCGAGGAATCCTATTGTCTCTACTTCCTGCTTGTATCCAAAGCGCACGATCGCACGGATCGCCGCATTGATACCCGGAGAATCCCCCCCTCCAGTAAGAACACCGGCTCTCTGCATTTCAGTTGGCTCCTAGAAGTGTATGTCCGGCGCTCCCGGCTTGGTCGATCAGCTCCATCGCAACCTGCTTGATCCGCGCTCGCACGAGTTTTCCCACCGTGCGCGGGTCGAAATCGGCCTTCTTCGGGGACCAGTCGCTTCCCGAGAAGAGGCCGGTGGCATCATCTGGTACTCCAGCTGGTGGGATGATCGAGTCGGCGTGCGAGATATAGAAGTCGCAGGCAGCGCGGGAGTACTCGTACTGGTAACGCGTATCCTTGTTCAACTTACACACCCCGTAGTGGATGATCTCTCGGATCTGCTCGGCAAGGAGCCCAGAGGTACCATGAAGGACCAAGGGAACCGCAAGGCCTTTGTCAGCCAGTCGGTCGCGGATGCGCCTGGCGATATCGGTGCGCAGGACCACATCACGTCCCTTGGAGACGCCGTGTTGCGTTCCCACTGAGATAGCGAGTAAATCGGCTCCGGTCCGGTCAATGAACTCCACTGCTTCGTCTGGATCGGTATAGAACGCCTCGTCGGAGGCGATCTCATCCTCGACCCCCTTGATCTTCCCCAGTTCGGCCTCAATCAGGATACCACTCCCCTTTGCCATCTCCACAACCTCATGGCTAATGCGCACGTTATCCTCGAAGGCCTCCTTAGAAGCATCGATCATGATCGAGGAGACAAGAGAGCCCTTGATCGCCTCCTGGATCAGGTCCATCTCTTTAACGGTGAAGTGGTCGAGGTTCAAGAAGACGCCGATTGGATACTGATCCCCAAGCACCCGTACCATGTAGGAGAGGGTGTGCAACCCGGCGAGTTTGTCCCCGCCGCCAGCGAAGCCTGCTGCTCCTGGACTGACCTGAACCACAAGATCTGAGCGGCGCTCAGTGTACCCTTCCAGGAGGCCGACAAGGACGTTCGCCTCGGCGATGTTGTTTGCCATAAACGCGTACCCGCCTGCCTTCGCCCGTTGGTAG
>JAUWYG010000012.1 GCA_030615945.1 Candidatus Bipolaricaulota bacterium
AACGTGGAGATCATCGAGTTCCACTTACCCTGAAAACCGGTTCCTCACTGGGTTGAGTAGGTAGCCAGACGTTAAACCCGCCCACAGTTTTGCAATAAGGAAACCAGGAATCCACCGAGAAAAGTCAAGACCGCAGCTTTGTTATGGAGGAAGCAGGAAATCGATCCTTCTCCTGGTCTCCTGACTTCCTAATAATTCCAAAGATCCTTGGTTCAAACGGGTAACCCAAAGCTGAGCTTGTCTGAATCCAGCACCAGGTTACCCACATCAGGTAGCAAAGAGCCGAAAAAACAATCGCTCTTACGAGTTGAATTCACGCTGTACCGTTCTTGGCTCAGTAGGTGTTATCCGGCCTTCGCCTTGCGCCGTGCCTCGACGATTTCCTCAGCGAGCCCATACGGAACGGTCTCGTAATGCTCGAAGTGCATGGTGAAGTTCCCACGGCCACTGGTGATATTTCTAAGTTCGGAGGCGTAGCCGAACATCTCCGCGAGGGGGACCCGCGCACGCAGGATCGCGGCGTTCCCTTTCGTCTCCATCGAGACGATCTTCCCCCGCTTTCCGGCTAGGCTCCCGGTGACCGCCCCGGTGTAATCCTCAGGTGCAGTCACTTCAACGCTCATCATCGGTTCGAGGAGCGTCAGGCCGGCCTTGCGACACGCCTCACGGAACCCGGCCGCTCCGCAGGTGCGGAATGCCTGTTCCGAGGAGTCTACCTCGTGCATCGAGCCGTCGTAGACCACCGCCTTGATGTCGACCATCGGGAACCCGGCGTACGGCCCCTTCGCCATCGCATCAATGATCCCCCGCTCGATAGCGCGCAGGTACTCGCGTGAGATCTTCCCCCCTTTAATCTCATCCTCAAACTGCAGGCCTGATCCTGGCTTGCTCGGCTCGATGCGAAAGACCATGTGTGCGTACTGGCCGCGTCCCCCGGTCTGCTTGACGTAGCGATGCTCGTGGTCGACAGCGCTTGAGATCGTCTCCCGGTACGCCACCTGGGGCCTGCCGACCGTAGCTTCCACGTTGAACTCACGGCGCAGACGATCAATGATGATCTCCAGGTGCAGCTCCCCCATCCCCGAGATGATGACCTCGCCGGTCTCTTCGTTGAACCGCACCGTGAACGTCGGGTCCTCCTCGGCCAAACGGTGGAGCGCTTTGGAGAGCTTATCCTGGTCCTCGCGGCTCGCCGGTGCCACGGCCACGTCGATCACGGGGGTAGGAAACTCGATCGATTCGAGCCGGATGGGATGATCCTGACTGCAGATCGTGTCGCCGGTGCGGGTATCCGCCAGGCCGACCACCGCGCCGACCTCCCCGGCGTGCAGCTCCTCGACCACCTGGCGATGGTTGGCGTGCATCTCAAACAGCCGGCCGATTCGCTGTTTCTTGTCGCGACTGGAGTTCAATACGAACTCCCCTGCCTTCAAAACCCCGGAGTAGACTCGGACGTAGGTTAGCTTCCCCATGTGCTTATCGGCCTGGATCTTGAACGCAAGCGCCGCAAGCGGAGCGTCGTCGCTCGGGTTCCTGACGATCTCGTCGTTTAACTCCTTGTGCGCCCCGATCACCGGAGGGAGGTCCACCGGGGAAGGGAGGTAGTCGACGATCGCATCGAGCAGACGGCGTACACCCTTGTTCTTGAACGCAGCCCCGCAGAGCACGGGAATGAACCGCTCCTCGATCGTTGCCACCCGGATGGCCCGGACCACTTCTTCCCGCGCGGGTGTCTCCCCGTTTAAGAATTGCTCCATCAGGTGGTCGTCCTGCTCGCTGATCCGCTCGACCATCTTCTCTTTTGCCTGACGCGCCTTTGCAAGGAGTTCGGGAGGGATCGCCTCCTCGCGGATGACGACCCCCTTCGGCGTGTCGTCGTAGTAGACGGCCTTCATGTCCACGAGGTCGATCAACCCCTGAAAGTCGGCCTCGGCACCAATGGGGATAACGATTGGCACCGCGTTCGCGCCTAGCTCCTTTTTGATCTCCTTGACCACGTCCTCGAAATCGGCGCCGGTGCGGTCCATCTTGTTGATGAAGGCAATCCTCGGGACGCGGTACTTCTCTGCTTGGCGCCAGACGGTCTCTGACTGGGGTTGCACCCCGCCCACGGCGCAGAAGAGCGCCACCGCTCCGTCCAACACGCGCAGGGAACGCTCCACCTCGGCCGTGAAGTCGACGTGTCCCGGCGTATCGATGATGTTGACACGATGGCCCCTCCAGTACGTCGTTGTTGCTGCCGAGGTGATCGTGATTCCACGCTCCTGCTCCTGGACCATCCAGTCCATCGTTGCCTCACCATTGTTCACTTCGCCAATCTTGTGACTCTTTCCGGTGAAAAAGAGGATCCGTTCTGTCACCGTGGTCTTGCCCGCGTCGATATGGGCCATCACCCCGATGTTGCGGACTTGCTCAATCGGTGTTTTATTCGTCATTCATATCTCCTTTGCGCGCGTTCTCCAAATATCTATTGCTCATGCTTGGTTCGGTAGTAATAAGCCTGGTCTTTTCCTCCCACGGTCACGTAGTCCTCACGCTCTCTCTTTGGGCGTCAGTAGCGGCTCTTTATAAGCTTCTTTGCCACCAAAGGCAAGAAGTCGGTCGCCTCGCGTAGCGCTTTTTTCGCTTTGCTCTTCTGTTCCAGCTGATACAACGTCAGCACCCGGCCATAGATCACATGTTCCATGCCGTCATCGGGTCCTTTTGTTGCAGGCGGCTTGACCACTCACTCGGTTTGGATTACCGTTTTGCGTGTAGGAGCGGATTGTAAGTAGGGTCCCCACGAAAGGTTGGATGGATCAAAATCCACCCAGAGAGTTTGAAAGTGGGTTCACCAGGAGAGGTGAGACGTGGCGATCCCGAAAGACTTGATGTATCAGAAGTTCCGAGCATACGGATTCTTGAAGAACCTTCGTTTTTTTGACCCGTTCCTCGTTCTCTTCTTTCGCGAGATGGGCCTGTCTTTCCTGCAGATTGGGGCGCTCTTCTCCATCCGTGAGATCTGCATAAACCTCCTTGAAATTCCAACCGGCGTGGTGGCCGACGCGTACGGGAGACGCAAAGCGATGCTCGCATCGTTTAGTTCCTATCTTCTCTCCTTTGCCTTGTTCTACCTCTTTCCTCGCTTCTCTATCTACGTCCTGGCGATGGTCCTGTTCGCGTTTGGGGAGACGTTTCGTTCGGGGACACACAAGGCGATGATCCTCGAGCACCTTCGAATCAAGGGGATCGAACACATGAAGGTCGAATACTACGGTCACACCCGCGCGGCTTCGCAGTTGGGCTCGGCGCTCGCCGCACTCATCGCTGCTGGCCTCGTATTCTACACTGGCAGCTACCGAATCGTCTTTTTAGCCTCGATCGTTCCCTACATCCTCGAGCTTTTCCTCATGGCTTCCTACCCCAAGGAGCTTGATGGAGAGCTCATCACCGTCGCGGGGAGCTGGGGCCGGAAGCTCGTGGGGCGGATCATCATGACCGCAGGAGAATTTTTAAAGATGTTTCGTCGACCGCAGCTCCCGCGGGGGCTGTTCAGCGGCGCCTCCTTCAATGCTGTCTTCAAGTCCACTAAAGACTATCTGCAACCGGTCTTGCAAAGCCAGGCCCTCGCCCTCCCGGCTCTCCTCTCTTTTGGAGAGGATCAGCGGGTGGCAGTAGTTGTGGGAGTTTTATACTTCTTGATTTATCTAGCGACGAGCTATGCGGCGAGCAATGCCAGTCGGGTGCAAGAGAAGGCGCGCTCGCTCCCCTCTGCGGTGAACCTTACCTACCTTTTTGGAGTAGCTCTCCTGTTCGTGGCTGGCCTCTCCACCTGGAGGGGTGTGCATGCACTCTCCATCGCCGCATTTTTTGGATTCTACTTCTTGCAGAATGTCCGCCGGCCGATGATCGTTGGCTACCTCTCAGATCTCATCCCGCAGCGGACGATGGCCACCGGCCTCTCGGTCGAGTCGCAGCTTCGTGCCCTTCTGATGGCTGTAATAGCACCGGTGATTGGCCTCCTTGCCGATTGGGGCGGGGTTGGAGTAGCACTTGTGCTCGTTGCCCTCGGTGCAGCGCTCATCTTCCCGCTCTTACGTGTGCGGGGTGTCAGATGAAATCCTGTATAATGGCGGAGGTGATTGGTGAAACTCTGCGAGGATATTGGTGTAGATAGGGACGCAGGATTATTTGAAGGCAAAAGGAGGAGATGGTGAAGCGCCTTTCACTGATTGTTAGCTTACTGCTCGTTCTGTTGACGACGGGAGTTGCCCTCTCCAAACCGGATCTTGTCGTCACCGACATCTCCTGGCAGCCGCAAGAACCACATGCTGGGGAAGAAGTGACGATTACGGCAACGGTGAGAAACGTAGGCACGAGCGATGCCGAGGGGAGATTTCATGTTAGGTTCCTTATGGACGGGACACAGATTGATGCTCCCTCGATTTCGTTTGGCCTTGACGCAGGCCGCACAAAGGCCGTCTCGGTTAGCTGGACAGCGCAGCTGGGAACGCACACGATCGTGGTGGAGGCCGATCAGCCGTTCGATCGAATTGACGAATCGAACGAGGCGAACAATACCCTACCTGCAGCGTTCGTCGTTCGGATTAGCCCATCTTCCACCTCACGTCTTGCCTCACTCAAGGTGGCGGTGGCACGGTTCGATGACCGTAGCGGCTCTGGATTCATCAACGTGGGAGAGGGAGTAGCCGATGAGTTGATCGCGTGGCTAGTGAAAAGCGGTGTGCGCGTTCTGGAGCGAAGCGAGCTTGAAGCGGTGATGCAGGAACGTGGCCTTAATCCAGCCTTTACCAGTGATCTTGCGACCGCCGGGCAGATCCTCGGAGCTGACCTGTTAATCATTGGCTCTGTAACAAGAGTCGACGTGCAACAAGTCTCGTTCAGCCTCGGCTTCTTCAGCGTTAGTAGTGCGGCGGTCGACGTGGCGATGTCCGCCCGCTTGGTGAACGTCTATACTACAGAAATTGTGAAAGCGGTCTCCTCTGAGGGGAAAGAGGAGGGAGCGACTGGCTTCTCGGTCGATATCGGAAAGATCGTCGCCTTGTCGCAACCGGCTGCCACTAACGTCTGCACCGGTGGTCTGTGCACGGACAAGTCCTATTACTACACTGGTGAGACCGTGAACATTGGCTACCTGAACCCAGGCCTGTCAGCATGGTACGATATCGTGATCGAGACGAGCGGAGGGACTCCTCTTAAGTGGCTCGGCTGGCAGTTCATCAACACCGGCGGCTGTAAGCAGTGGTTCTGGGACCAGCGCAACACGCTAAATCTACAGATGCCTCCAGGGATGTACACCGCCAAGCTGTGGGACGGCATTTCATACATCGCCCCGGTCAACTTCCAGATCAAACCAGGGAGCGGGCCGCCAACCCCGCTGATCGATGAGATCAGAGTAGGGAGCAATCAGTTCGACGAGACAATCGTCGGAAGGGCGGCGAATAGTGCACTGAACGAACTCGTCTTTAAGCTGATCCAGGGGATGGAGGAGGTCGCTCCTGCGGTGCTTGCTACGAGGGGGGCACTCGCACTCGCGGGTGAGGCGCCGACACCAGAGGCCCGTGAGGGGCAAATCGCGCGGATTCTCGACGACGGCCGCATTGCGATCAACATTGGAGCATCCCATGGGGTGACAAAGGGCGACTTCTTCCAGGTGCTCGACACTACCAATCTCATCGTCGATCCTGCTACTGGAAAGGTCCTCGCCTATGACGTCCTCGATGTAAAAGGGGAGATCGTTATCACTGAGGTGCGTGACTTGGTCTCCTACGGGGTGAAGACGAAGACGCGCGAGTTTGTTGCACTCGTCGGGGACATCGTACGGCCGAGCGCTCCCTAGCCGATTGGCGGTCGGCTGGGAAATCCGATAGACTTGGCCGAGATGTCGTTACGATCGATTGGCATTGTCTTTTTGTTCATCGCGGTCATTATTACGCCTGGCGCTTGGGGGATGGGAATCGACTACGTCGCCCTGCGTGTCGGTCTTCCTTTAGGCGAACTCCCCTTTCTGGTTGGAGTTGACATCGGAACGGAGCTGTCCTTTGGCTGGGAGGTCGCCTCCCTTCTCCTTTCTCCGGATGGGAGAATCCTTTTGCTGGTGAGCCTTGAGTACATGCTTGGCGACGCTGAAGGAAAGGGCGAGAGCCTAGTTAGGCTTACAACAGGGGTCTCCTATTTCGATCTTGGAGCAACCTTTCCCTCTCCACTCACCGGTGGTGGACTTGCCTACAAGCTCTTTTTTAATGGGGGGCTATGGATGGGAATCACCGGGGATATCCTCTACCCTCTGGTACTCGGTCCGCCGTTTATCACGTTGGAGAGCGGGTGGTCTCCTTAATGGCGTCCCTGTTTGGCACGGACGGGGTGAGAGGGAGGGCGAACGATGACCTTACTCCTGAGCTAGCCTTGTCGCTTGCCCGCGCTACTGCCAAACTCCTTCTCTCTGCAGGGGGACGGGTGATCATCGGGAGGGACACACGGGTGAGTGGTCGGATGCTCGAGGGGGCACTCGCTTCGGGGTTCGCCGCGTGTGGGGTCGATGTCTTTCTCGCTGGTGTAATTCCCACTCCAGCGATCCCCTTTTTGATCAAGGATGAACGCGCTGACCTAGGAGCAGTGATATCCGCCTCGCACAATCCGCCTCAGGACAACGGAATCAAGTTCTTCAACAGCCGGGGTATGAAGCTTACCGTGGAGGAGGAGCAGGCGATTGAAGGAGCGCTTGATAGTCCACTGTGTGGCTTTGTTGCTGTAGGAAGGATCGCACCACTAGAAGCAACGGCAAGTCGGTATGCTGCCTTTCTCACCGGGACTATTGAGATCGAAGAGATCGACCTCTCTGGGCACACAATCGTGGTTGATTGTGCATACGGGGCGACCGGCACTATCGCCCCGCGCGTGTTGCGCCACTTCAACGCTGAGGTGATCGAGCTTCACACCTCCCCTGATGGCGATAAGATCAACCAAGAATGCGGCTCCACCCACCTCGCCCCGCTCCGCGCAGCGGTTCGGGAACATCGTGCCGACCTGGGGATTGCTTTTGATGGCGATGGAGACCGCGTCCTCCTTGTCTCCTCGGATGGGGAAACGATCGACGGCGACCAAATGATGGGAATCATGGCCCTGCATATGAAACGGAAAGGGACCCTTTGTCCTCCGCTTCTCGTGGCGACGGTAATGAGCAACCTCGGTCTGGAACAGGCGCTCGCGCAACAGGGGGTTAAGATGATTCGTACTCCGGTCGGCGACCGGAATGTGGCTCAGACAATGCTCACTCAAAAGGCGAAGATAGGGGGTGAGCAATCCGGGCACATTATCCTTTCCGATCACAGCGTCACTGGCGATGGGATTCTCACCGTGGTGAAACTCTTGGAGATCGCCCACGAGCGGGGAGTTTCACTTCACACGTTGGCAGCGCAGATCCCCCACTACCCGCAGGTGCGGTGTGATATCGAAGCAGAGGACGCAAAAGAGCTACTTAGACGCCCCTCCATTAAACGGGCAGTCGAGGAGGAGAGACAGAACTTGGGTGGGAAAGGAAGGATCGTTGTCCGGGCGTCTGGTACGCAGCCACTCATCCGAGTGATGGTGGAGGCAGAGGACGAATCGCTCTGTCAACGGGTCTGTGCGGCACTCGTTGCTGCTATAGAGGCGCAGGGTGGTGCGGATCGCTCTTGCTTGTAGCGATCAGTGATTAGCTTTCAGTGATCAGCACTCAGCCAAGGGCCAAGCCTATGATCTGCTGATAGCTGACTGCTGATAGCTTGTCATCGCTCATCAAACGGGTATGTGAGAATCGGTTGGCGAGCGGCGCGGGTCTGGTCAAGACGGCGCACCGGAGCGTATTGTGGTGCTTCGTGGAGGAGGCGCGGATTCTCCTTCGCCTCGACGGCGATTCGCTCCATTGCCTCGATGAAGGAATCGAGGGTCTCTTTCCCTTCACATTCGGTCGGCTCGATCATCAGTGCCTCGGGGACTATTAATGGGAAGTAGATCGTTGGTGGGTGGAATCCGTAGTCGATCAGGCGCTTGGCGATGTCGAGCGCGCTGATCCCTTCCCCCAATCCCTTTCCAGAGAGGACGAACTCGTGCTTACAGAGCCGCTCGTAGGGGAGGGGGTAGGTCTGCTTGAGGGATTCCTGAAGGTAGTTCGCGTTCAAGACGGCGTTTTCACTCACCTCACGCAACCCCGTATCACCGAGGAGGAGAAGGTAGGCGTAGGCCTTAAGGATCACTCCGAAGTTCCCGTAGAAGGAGTGGATGCAGCCGATCGAGTGAGGGGAGTTCCAATCAAGACGATAGCGGTTCTCGTCCTTAACAATCCGTGGCACGGGGAGAAAATCGACCAGAGATTGCGCTACCGCAACCGGCCCTGACCCGGGGCCACCGCCGCCGTGTGGGGTGGAGAGAGTTTTGTGCAAATTAAAGTGGAAGATATCCGCACCCATGTCACCAGGCCTTGCCCGCCCTAGGAAGGCGTTTAGATTTGCCCCGTCGAAGTAACAGAGACCACCAGCAGCGTGCACCATCTCCGTTACTTCAAGGACCCGTTCCTCGAAGATCCCCAGGGTGTTCGGTACAGTGAGCATGATTGCGGCGACAGTATCGTCGAGCGCCTCTTCAAGGGTGGCTAGGTTGATCATCCCGTCTTTTCCAGAGGGAATCTCAGTGGCGGAGAAGCCGGCGGTTGTCGCTGAGGAAGGGTTAGTTCCGTGAGCCGAGTCAGGAAGGAGGATCCGTTTGCGCTTTTCTTCTCCTCGCTCCTCGAAGTAGCGCTTTACGAGGAACATCCCGCACAATTCACCGTGGGCTCCGGCAGCAGGTTGCAGAGTCACCTCGGCCAGCCCGGCAATCCCACACAGGTACCGCGATGCTTCATACAGTAGCTTGAGTGAACCCTGTATGAGGTCCTCATCGGCTAACGGATGGGCATTGGCAAAACCGGGGAGTCGTGCGAGGTCTTCATTGATCTTAGGGTTGTACTTCATGGTGCAGCTTCCAAGCGGGTAAAATCCGTCGTCTATCCCGTAGTTCACTTTGGAGAGCTGAGTGTAGTGTCGCACGAGCTCAGGCTCACTCAGGTTTGGGATCCTTGGCGCATGTGTCCGCCGAAGGGAGGAGGGAATCAACTTCTCAATCCCCTGTTCGGGGACATCCAGCGCTGGGAGAAGCCCTCCAACTCCTTTGGCCAGTTTGTGGTCGAAGATAGTGTTCATTAGATCACTTCTAGCAATTCAACCAGTCGGTCTAGTTCATCCTTTGTGCGCTTCTCAGTCACTGCAAAGCGCAGGGTGTTTGGAGCGCCTAACGCGGAGAGAAAGCGCGGGTCGTCAAGCAGGATCCTTTCCTCTTTCAATCGTGCCCGGATCGCTTGCGGATCTGTGGGAACTCGAACGGCAAACTCGTTGAAGAAGGGTGCCTCGAAAGCAAGCCTGTATCCGGGCAAGGCAGTGATTCGCTGTGCTAGGTAGTGAGCCTTCTCCAGGTTCAGCGTTGCCAGTTCGTGTAACCCGTCCGCACCCAGGCTAGCGAGATAAACAGTTGCCGCAAGTGCGCACAACTGGGAATTGGTACAGATGTTGGAGGTAGCTCGCTCACGCCTGATATGTTGCTCTCGGGTCTGGATTGCCATGGTGTAACCGATTTTCCCTTCAGTGTCGACCGTCTGGGCGGTCAGTCGGCCGGGCATCTGTCGCAGGTAGCGCTCGCGGGTGGCAAACAGGCCAAGGAACGGGCCGCCGAAGGAGGCAGGAATACCGAGGGGTTGTCCCTCTCCGATTACTATATCTGCTCCAAACTGGCCTGGAGGGGCGAGGATTCCTAGCGAGATCGGGTTCGTGACGACGATTAAAAGTGCGTCCGCAAGTCTCTCTTTCACACCTTTCAACTCCTCGATCACCCCGAAGGCATTGGGGATTTGGACCACAAGAGAAGAGAGGTCTTGTGGGAGCGCCGTGAGGTCACAGGCGCCAGCGTTCGTGTAGGGGATCTCAATGACCTCGATCCCCGCTGCCCAACAGTATGTATCGAGGACGCGCCGGTAGTGTGGGAAGAGCGACTGCGCCGCCGCGACCCGACCCTTCCCAACGATCCGCTTGGCCATCAATACCCCTTCTGCGAGGGCACTTGCACCGTCGTAAATCGAGGCGTTCGCCACCTCCATCCCGGTTAGCTCGCAGATAAGCGTCTGGAATTCGAACATCGTCGTAAGCGTTCCCTGGCTCAACTCCGGTTGATAAGGGGTATACGCTGTATAGAACTCGGAGCGTGAGGTGATGTGCGAGACAACGCTCGGGATATAGTGATCATAGACCCCGCCACCAAGGAAGGAGATGCTCGACTGCTGGCAGGAGTTTAAGGTAGAAAGTTCCTTCAGGACTTGTGCTACCTCCATCTCGCTTCGGACAGTGAGCTCGAGCGGCTGGAAGCGGTCCTTGACTTCCTGCGGAATATCGTGGAATAGCTCTTCCAGCGAAGAAAGACCGATCGCCGCAAGCATCGCACGGCGATCGGCACCGGTGTTGGCAATGTAACGCATCTTGAGGTTAACCCTCGGCGAGGTACTGTTCGTAGCTAGGGGCGTCAAGGAAGCTATCCGCCTCGGAAAGGTCTGACACCTCGAGGGTGACAAGCCACCCCGCCCCGTGGGGGTCCTGATTGATCGTCTCAGGGGAGGATTCAAGCTGCGTGTTTACCTCGACCACCGTGCCGCTCATCGGCGCGTAGACGTCGCCCACTGCCTTTATCGATTCCACAGTGGCTAGGTTCTCCCCCTTCTTTACGGCGGTCCCCACGGTAGGAAGCTCGACGAAGACGATATCTCCCAGCTCGCCTTGGGCGTGCTCCGTGATTCCCACCTTTGCGTGGTTTCCCTCCAGATCGACCCACTCATGCTCCTTAGTATAGCGAAACTGTGTTGGATGAGTCATGCTCCCTCCTGATTAATATGGATCGAGAGTTCACAGATGATTATACGAGGTCTTCCTTTCTCTCATCAAACAGGCTGCGTGGCCTTTTAGAAGGGCGGTCCCTCTTCTTGAGAAGGTTTACTCTCCCATGCATGTTCATAGAAGCTGGCGTATGCCTTGTGGAAGGAGAGAGTGAACTTCCCCAAAGGGCCATTGCGCTGCTTGGCGATGATGATCTCTGTATCGCTCGTTACTCGGTCTCCTTTTTCGGCGGAGACATCTTTTGGTTGTTCGTAGTAATCTGCCCGGTAGATGAAAGCCACGACATCAGCGTCCTGCTCGATTGCCCCACTCTCACGCAGGTCAGCAAGTCGTGGGTACTTACTTTCTCTCTGTTCCACAGCCCGGTTCAGCTGTGAGACTACGATCAGCGGGATGTTGAGCTCGCGGGCAAGTTTCTTCAGCGAGCGGGTGATATGAGCGATCTCCTGCTCGCGCATGTCACTGCGGATCGCCCCCTCAATCAGTTGTAGATAGTCGACGATAAGCATATCTAATCCATGTTGAGCTGCTATCCGCCGCGCTTTGGCCCTGATTTCCAGGATGGAGAGTCCTGGTGTGTCGTCAACGATGATCGTTGCATTCTGGAACTTGCTCGCCGCGGTGGCGAGGTTACGCCACTTGGCTGCTGGGACATACCCACCGCGCAGGCGGTGGAGGCTCACCTTTGCCTCTCCACACAACAGCCGCTCTAGGAGCTGCTCCTTGGCCATCTCCAAGGAGAAGATTCCCACCGCTGCCTTCTCTCGGATCGCCACGTTCCGCGCCAGGGTGAGAGCGAGACTCGTCTTCCCTGTTCCTGGGCGGCCAGCTAGGACAATCAGGTCAGAACGCTGCAGCCCTGATGTCATCTCGTCGAGCTTAGAGAACCCCGTAGAGAGCCCAGTGATCGTGTGTCGATCCGGATCGCGATGTAGCTCCTCCAGCGCGTCGATGTGTTCGTAAAGGAACTGGTTGAGAAGGTAGTAGGAAGTGCCAGCCCCGTTATGGCTAGAGATGTCGAAGATGATCGATTCGGCCTTGTCGAGCACCTCGTCCGCATCGTTCGTTTCGTCGTAGCCAAGTTCGGCGACCCGCCCGCCGGCCTCGATCAGTGCGCGCAGGGTGGCCTTCTTGCGCACGATCTCTGTGTAGTAGTCCAGACTAGCAGTGGTGGTTACACGGTCGAGGAGTTCGTTTAGGTAAATCCGGCCTCCTGCCTTCTCCATCTCTTCCTTCTCCTCAAGGCGGTTGGCCACGGCCACAATGTCCGCTGGCTCTCCCCGCTCGAAGAGTTCTCGAATTACACGGAAGACCACCCGGTGGGCCCGACGGTAGAAATGCTCCGGTTTTAGCTTTTCCAGCAGGATGGGGAGGGTTTCTTCTGGTTCCAGGATCGCCGAGCCAAGAACGACTTGCTCAGCTTCGATATTCTTGGGAAGGTCACGTAGATAGACTCTATCTGTCTGTGCGGGTTCTTGCTCCCTCATTTTACCCGGCCTCCGCCTCTCATTATAAGGGGGTTGCCCCCTGAGAAACAAGCAGATCGAACCTTGATCTGATACCAGCTTCGTGGCGCGCTTTCCGTATTGAAGAGACGTTCCTGGTTTGCTATACTCTTGCCTCAAAGATCGCATTCTTGGGAGGGTGATGTGGAAGTTCTGACGATGAAGGAGCTACTGGAGACCGGGGTCCATTTCGGTCACAGAACTAGAAAGTGGAACCCCAAAATGGCTCGTTATATCTTCACCGAGCGCAAGGGAATTCATATTATCGACCTCGAGCAGACAGTAGATATGTTCAAGAGGGCGTACTTTATGGTTCGTGACAGGGTCGCTCAAGGGGATGAGATTATTTTTATTGGAACGAAGAGGCAAGTGCAAGCGACGATTGCCGATGAGGCAAGGCGTTGTGGAGCGCACTACGTCAATCGACGCTGGCTTGGCGGTACTCTGACCAACTTTGTTACGATTAAGCGGAGCATTGATCGCATGAAGAAACTGGAGAATATGGTTGAGGACGGCTCACTCGAACACTTTCCCAATAAAGAAGCGAGCCGCCTTCGTCGGGAGCTCGCCAAACTGCAACGGAACCTCGATGGGCTTCGTCACCTGAAACAGATCCCCGACCTTCTCTACGTCATCGACCCCGATATTGAGGCGAACGCCATCCGTGAGGCGAACATCCTGAAGATCCCAGTTATTGCTATCGTGGACACAAATTGCGATCCCGACCCGATTGACTTCCCCATCCCTGGAAACGACGATGCCATCAAGGCTACAAAGCTGATCACCTCGCGCATCGCTGACGCCGTCCTGGAAGGGCGTGAGGGCAGGCAGGACCAGGTTGAGGAACCAGCGGTGGCCGAGGAGATAGAGGAACCGATCACTGAGAGCGAACAACCAGTTGAGGAAACTGCAGCAGAGAGCGTTCCAGATGCTGCTCCCGTGGAGTCTGTAACAGTAGAGGTGGATGAGGAGAAACCCGAGCAAGAAGAAAACTGAGTAACGATGATGATAAAAAATGAGGATGTAAAGAAACTGCGCACCGCGACTGGAGTAGGAATCATGGACTGCAAGAACGCCCTCATCAAGGCAGAGGGCGATATGGAGAAAGCGAAGCAGATCCTTCGTGAAGAGGGACGAGAGCTCCTTGCCCATAAGGGGCGCGAGGCGACTGAGGGTCGTATCGAAGCCTACGTGCACCACAGCGGTAAGATAGGTGTCCTATTGGAGGTTGCTTGCAACACTGATTTTGCTGCCGACAGTGACGACTTCCTGCAGTTTACGCGTGAGCTAGCCATGCACATCGCCGCTGCCCGACCACGCTACATCTCACCCGAGGATGTTCCCGAAGCTGACCTTGAGACGGAGAAGGGAATTTACCGCAAGCAGGGCGAAAAAGAGGGGAAACCGCCTCAGATTCTGGAAAAGATTGTTGAGGGACGTCTGCAGAAATTCTACACTGAAGTGTGTCTCCTCAAGCAGCCGTTCGTCAAGGATTCCACTCACACGATCGAAGATCTATTGGCGGACCTGCGCTCAAAGACCGGCGAGAACATCTTCATCAAGCGCTTCGCGCGCTACGAAATCGGCGAAGAGGCCTAGATGAACATCCCTTCACGCCTCCTCCTCAAGCTGAGTGGTGAGGCGTTTAAGGGAGAGGAGGGGGCCTTCTCCCCCACATCCTTACACCGTATCGCCGAGGAGATCGCCTCGCTTGCAAACACCGAGCTTGGGATCGTGATCGGTGGGGGGAACATCATCCGTGGAGCAAAGAGCCCGTGGCTCGATCGGATTGAGGCTGACACCCTCGGGATGCTTGCCACCGTCTTAAACGGCCTTGCCCTCCGCTCTTACCTCGAAGGAATCGGCCGAGAGACGATCGTTCAATCGGCGATATCGACCGAACTGACCGAGCCGGTCTCTCCGCGAAAGGCACGTCGTGCTATGGAGAACGGCCAGGTCGTGATCTTCGCCGGTGGAACGGGAAACCCTCTTGTGACCACTGATACCGCGGCTGCCCTCAGAGCAGTGGCGATCGAGGCAGATCTTCTTGCCAAGGGGTCGAATGTCGCGGGGGTGTTCACTGAAGATCCCGCTATTGGGAAAGAGCCTCGCCTATTGGAGGAGCTGAGCTTCGAGGAGTTTCTCGCCAGCCGCTACGAAGTGATGGACTTAATTGCGGTGGAGGTATGTCGAGAGAATGACCTTCCTATTGTAGTCTTTGATTTGGGGAAATCGGGGGCGCTAGCGGCACTCGCTGCCGGAGAGAGAGTGGGAACGCTCATCCATTAGAGGACGCGCGGAACCTCGAAGTAGTCATCGTGGCAATGGAGGGTGTTTTTTTTAAGCCTCCTGCTCTCAAACGTGTAACCACTTGAGCATCTCGCCGAAGCGCCTCTCCACCTCTGCCATGAGAGTGGGAGGAACTCCTTCGCTGTAAAGGACCCGCGTCTCCTTCCGTGCTTGGGTCATTATATCAAGGTCGCGTATCATGTCTACCGCGCGCAGACGGCTGAGGAAACCGTGCTGCTGTGTTCCCAGCAAGTCGCCCGGGCCGCGGATTAACAGGTCCTCCTCGGCGATGGAAAAGCCGTCGAGGTGAGTGGCAAAGGCTATGAGGCGCCTTTTCGACTCGTCGGTTTTTGCCTCCGCGATGGCGAAGCAGGTTGCGGACTGTCCGGAGCGTCCGATGCGACCGCGCAACTGGTGGAGCTGCGACAGACCGAAGCGTTCGGCGTGCTCAATCACCATGAAGTCAGCGTCGAGGACGTCTATTCCTACCTCGATTACTGTGGTTGCCACCAGAAGACGGATCTCGCCCGCCCTGAAGGCCTCCATCACCCGATTCCTCTCCTCTCCAGGTAGCCGACCATGGATCAAGCCTACGCCGAAACACGAGAAGGCCGCAGAAAGCTCCTCGGTGACTTGTACCGCCGCCTTTAGGTCTAGTTTCTCCGATTCTTCGACGAGTGGAAGGACGATGTAACCTTTTCCTCCCTTTTCCAGGAGATGGCGAACCTCCGCGTAGACTTCAGGCCGACGGCTTTCCGCTATCCACACCGTGCGGATCTTCTTCTTTCCCAGCGGCATCTCCTCGATTAGAGAGACATCGAATTCCCCGTACAGGGTGAGAGCAATCGTGCGCGGGATTGGGGTAGCACTCATCACCAGAAGGTCAACCATCTCCCCTTTTTCCTCGATCAACGAGCGTTGCACAACGCCAAAGCGCTGCTGTTCGTCGATCACGACAAGCCCCAAAGCACGGAATGAAACATCCTCCTGGATGAGGGCATGCGTGCCGATGAGAAGGTCGATCTCTCCACCCGCCAACTGTTCTTTCACTTTGTCCTTTTCCTTCTCTTCGCTTGTGAGGAGGGCCATCCTTACCGGGAGGTCAGAGAGGAGCGCTCGGAACCGCAGGGCATGCTGCTCGGAAAGGATCTCGGTGGGGACCATGAACGCCACTTGGTAACCAGCCTCGATTGCATACAGCGAGGCGATAAGGGCGACTACCGTCTTTCCGGATCCGACGTCCCCCTGCAGTAGGCGCATCATCCGCGTGGACGCGCGCAGGTCGGTGAGAATCTCCCGTGCGACGCTACGCTGGGAGGAGGTGAGGGTGAAAGGAAGGTGAGCGAGGAACGAATCGACAAGCTTCCCGGAATCGGCGTGAGCTCTTCCCTTCCCGGTGCGTGCCGTCGCTGCCATGCCGAGTTGAAGGAGGAAGAGTTCCTCAAAGGCAAGACTGCGGCGGGCCCCTTCGAACGTCTCCGAGTCTACGGGAAAGTGAAGCGTGCGGACGGCGTCGCGCTTGGCGAGCAAGCCATGCTCATTCCGAATGTGGTCAGGGAGGACCTCGTAGAATGAGCCGCCGTAGGTCTCCAAGTTTCGAGCAATCAGGGTTCGTAAGAAGCGGTCGCTCGCCCCTTCCGTGGCCGGATAGATTGGAACGAGTCTCCCTATCTCCATCCCCTCTCCGGCTGGCTCCCACACGGGCGAACGCATCTGCAACTCACCGTAGTTCCGTTCCACCTTCCCGAAGAGGTCGATCTCATTCCCACGGTGGAGTTGATTGGCGAGCCAAGGCTGGTTGAACCATACGGCGTAGAGGAAGCCAGTTCCGTCTCCTAAAGCCGCCTTGACTACGTTCATCCGTTGGCTGATACGGATTTGATCAACGGCCATAATCTCGGCGCGCACGCAGACCTCTTCTCCTTGCTTCAGTCTCCCGATGCGCTCAAACCGCGAGCGGTCCTCAAGGCGACGAGGAAGATAGGTAAGGAGGTCCTCGATCGTGGCGATTCCTATTTTCTCTAACATCGCTGCGCGCTTGGCGCCGATGCCCTTTGCCTGACTCACCGGCCGGAGGAGATCCCTTGGATCGGACGCCTTTGATTTCAACTTCGCACCATCCGTTAAGTGCTTAAGGAGGCGCAGGACAGCACGCTGGCGATCGAAGCGGCCTTTCTGGCTATAGCCCACAACGAGCGGCAGGGCATCGGGAAGGTTGCACTGGATGAACTTCTCCAGTCCGCATGTGACCGCGTCATCGTTGTAGCCGTGCGCGCGTTCGAGCTTGAGAACCTTCTCAATCCGGATCGTCATATCCTCGTTCTCTTGTGGCATACCGAGGGTTACTATATAATCAGATGCTTCCGGAGGCAAGGGAGATGTCAATAGAAATCAGGACTTATGGAGATTCGGTCCTCCGCCGTGTTGCCGATCCATTGACGAAGATCGACGCTGAGGCGAAACGAATCGCTGAAAAGATGGTGGAAGCGATGATCCGTGCCAATGGGATCGGGCTCGCCGCCCCTCAGATAGGCGTCTCCAAGCGGATCATCGTCCTTGACCTTAACGGAGAGTTTCATATCCTGTTAAACCCTGAGATCATCGAGACCTCGCAAGAGTCCGAAGAGATCGTGGAGGGGTGCCTGAGCATCCCTGGAGTCAACGCGGAGGTTACTCGCAAGCTGCGAACGCACCTTCGTGGAACCACCCTCGATGAGAAGCCGGTCGATATCGAGGGCGAGGGACTGATGGCCCGGGCGATACAGCACGAGATCGATCACTTAAACGGTGTTCTGTTCGTTGATTACCTCGGCCCGGCACGGCGACGCAGCTTGCTCAAGGAATATCACCGTAAACAGAGGGAGAAAGACGAGTGAGGCTCGTCTTCCTCGGCACCTCTGCGTTCGCCTGTCCTGCTTTGACGGCCCTCGCAAAAGTTCACGAGATCGCTCTCGTGATAACCCAACCGGATCGGCCTGCCGGAAGAAAGCGCGAGCTCAGGTCACCGGCAGTGAAGGTGGAGGCTGCTCGGCTTGGACTGTCGATTGCTCAGCCGGAACGAATCAACGACGATGAGGGGCTGGAACTACTGCGGAAAGCTGATCCCGAGGTGATCATTGTCGCCTCCTACGGGCAGATTCTGCGGCAGGCGGTCTTCTCCCTGCCTTGCTTGGGGACGATCAACATCCACGCCTCCCTCCTTCCGCGCTTCCGCGGTGCCGCGCCGATCAACTGGGCGATCATCCGTGGTGAAGAGCAGACCGGGATCACCACCTTCCTGATCGATGAAGGGATGGACACCGGCAAGATCCTTATAAAAAGGCCACTTGCGATCGGGAAGGACGAAACCGCTGGGGAGTTGCACGATCGTCTCGCCGTCCTCGGCGCACAGGTTATCCTCGACACCCTTGCCGGGATCGAGGCGGGAACTCTCAAGTCAACTTTGCAGGGTGATGAAGTGGCCTCGCTTGCGCCGAAGTTGACTCGCAAGGATGGGCGGATCGACTGGGGTAAAGGTGCTCATGAAATTCATGACCAGGTGCGCGGGATGAACCCGTGGCCCAGTGCGTTCACTTACCTGGGGAATGAGCGGGTGAAGGTTCATCGCGCCACAATCACCGGGATCGGCTGTGGCGACACGCTTTCCGGAGAGATCCCCTTGCGCGAGACCGGACGCCTTCTTGTGGGGACAAAAGATGAATTGATTGAGATTCTCGAGGTTCAGCGAGAGTCGCGACCTCGAATGAGCGGGCGTGACTTCTTAAACGGCCTGCGGGGAGAGGCGCGTTTCAGCTAGCGGGGATAGAGCCCGGCAAGCCCGGTCTCTTCCATCTTTCGTTCGAGAGTTATTCCAGCAAGCTTGTGGATGAAGATCTCTGCGGTGTTGTGTACCGTCGCCTTGATCACATGCCCCCCGAGGGCGGCTCCACCGTGCTGCGCGACCGTG
>JAUWYG010000030.1 GCA_030615945.1 Candidatus Bipolaricaulota bacterium
GGAACAGTCCTACATCAATTATGCGATGAGTGTAATTCGTGGTAGGGCAATTCCGGATGTCCGCGACGGGTTGAAACCGGTGCAGCGGCGGATCCTCTACGCCCTGCGTGAGCTAGGGCTAACACCGGGAAAACCGCACAAGAAGTCGGCGCGCATCGTCGGGGAAACAATGGGAAAACTGCATCCTCACGGGGATATGGCGATCTATGACACCATGGTCAATATGGCCCAGCTGTTCTCCTATCGCTATCCACTGGTTGACGGACAGGGAAACTTCGGTTGTTTCACCGGGGAGACCAGAGTCAAGTTGCTCGATGGGGTGGAGAAGTCATTCGAGGAATTAGCGAAGCTACCGCCTGATGAGATCTTTTACGTCTACTCCGTAGACCGAAGCGGAAGGATCTGCGTAGGCGAAGGGAGGAATGCCCGGATCACACGACGCAACGCCTCGCTCATGGAACTTACGCTAGATAAAGGCGAGGCACTCCGTTGTACTCCTGAGCATCGATTCCTGCTGCGGGATGGGACGTACAAACAGGCACAGGATCTCACCGCGGATGACCCGCTCATGCCGGGTTATTTCGACACGGCTCTGATCAAAGAGGGCTTAAATGATTACTTGCGGGTCAAGCAACCGCTCACCGGACAGTGGGAGTTCGTGCATCACTTAGCGGATAAGTTCAATGACCACAAAGGTTGCGCTCCCCGGTTCAAGGGCCCCTTCGTCCGACACCACAAGGACTTCAATCGCTGGAATAATTCACCGCGTAATATAGAACGGATGAGTCTCTTGGCGCATTTACATCTGCACGCAGAGAAGCTTACTGAACTCTGGACGGACGAGGAGTTCGGAGCCAGACAACGGCAGGGTGCCCAGCGCTATTACCAGGAGCATCCAGAGGCTTTGGAAGCCCGTCGCCAGCGTCTCATCCGGCAGAATCGCAGTGAGGAGTTCCGCGCTCGCAACGGTCGCAGGATCGCTCAGGCTCTGCGTGTCCATTATCGTGAGTATCCGGAGAGACGGGAGGAGATCTCCCACCGGATGAAGGCCCTCTGGGCCGATCCGGAGTATCGTCGGAAGATGTCCGAAGCGCTTACGGGGATCGAGAAGCGACCGCTCAGCCCAGAGCAAAAGGAGCGCGTCACCCGAATCATCTCCAAGAAGAGTCGCCGCATGTGGGCAAATGACGAGATGAGAGAGAGGATCATCCGAGCAATTACAGAGGCGCTCGCCTCCGAGGAGGTTCGCAAGAAAATATCGGAGAGCTCCAAGCGCTCTTGGGAGGACCCTCAGTATCGGGCTAAGTTTCCCCACGATCACTTCGCCCGCATGGCACACGCACTGTGGAAGAAGCCACAAGCTCGAGAGATCCATCGCCGTAAGATAGAGAGACAATGGAGCGACGAAGGATTTCGGCAGAGGCAACGTGCTGGAGTCCGGCAGAGCAACGCGCAACGGATGGAGCAGAACCCGAAGATGATGGAGAAGTTAACCGAGCATGCGAGCGCAGCTCTCCGTGAGAGATGGTCCGATCCCAATTACAGAAAACGGGTCATGCGCAGCAAGATCTTGTGCTATGTGAACCGGCTCCATGCGACCATTGATGGAGAGCTTACTCCCGCGCTGTACGAGGCAAGGCGTGACGAGAATTGGGTCCCCAGCCTTGGAAAAGTCCTTCGCTACTTCACCAGCTTCGAGGAGATGGTGAAGGAAGCTCAAACCTATAACCATCGCGTAGTTGCCAAACGAATGCTCGTGGAACGAGCCGACGTATATGACATTACCGTAGATGTGTATCATAACTTTCTGCTCGCCAGAGGCGTCTTCGTCCACAATTCGATCGACGGGGACTCATCAGCAGCGATGCGCTATACAGAGGCGCGCCTGACTCCGATCGCCACCGAGTTCCTCGAGGAGTTGGGGGAGAAGACCGTCGACTGGATGCCGAATTTCGATGACTCACTCAAAGAGCCGACCGTCCTTCCGGCGAAGGTTCCCAACGTGCTGATGAACGGGGCGTGGGGGATCTCGGTTGGAATGACGACCCAGATCCCACCCCACAACTTGGCAGAGCTGATCGATGGGATCATCACCCTGATGGATAACCCCTATATCTCGGTCAAGGAACTTCTCACTCACATCCCCGGCCCGGATTTCCCCACCGGTGGAATCATCATGGGGCGTGAAGTGATTGAGGCGATGTATCGCACCGGCCAGGGGAAGATGACCTTGCGTGGGAAGGCAACGATCGAGGATGCCCGAATCATCATCAGCGAGATTCCGTATCAGATAAGGAAGTCGGCAATTGTAGAGGCTATTGCCGACAAGGTTCGTGCAGGGCAGATCGACGGGATCTCCGACCTGCGTGACGAGTCCGACCGTGAGGGGTTGCGTGTGGTAGTGGAACTCAAGCGCTCGGCGAACCCGAACGTGGTTTTGAATCAAATCTACAAGTACACCCCTCTCGAACGGACTTTTGCCGCTGTCTTCCTCGTTATTATCGACGGGAATCCACGCACCCTCTCTCTCAAAGAGATCCTCAACTGTTTCATTGATTTCCGACGGGATGTCGTACGCCGGCGGACCGAACACCGCCTGGACGTAGCGCGCAAGCGGGCTCACATCCTCGATGGGTATAAGATCGCCCTCGGCCACATCGAGCGGGTAATCGAGATCATCCGCGCGGCAAAGGACACGGCAATCGCTACCGCTCACCTGATGGAGGAACTTGCCATCTCCGACGAGCAGACCGATGCCATCCTGAAGATGCGCCTATCGCAGTTGACGACGCTTGAAAGAGAGAAGATCGATGCGGAGTATGAGGATAAGCTCTCCTCAATTGCGGAGTACGAAAGGATATTGTCAAGCGATGTCCTTCTTGACGAAACCATCAAGCGTGAGTTGCGCGAGATCTCCGAGCGTTATAGCGATGAGAGGCGGACGCTGATCACAGATGAGGAAGGCAATGTCGATTTCACTGGCCTTATCCCTGACTATGACTTGATGGTAAGTGTCACCCGGCGCGGCTACGCTAATGCGCCCCGCGAGTTCGACTTCAAGAGCCAGGGACGCGGTGGCAAGGGTGTAATCGGTCAACGGACCAAGGAGGATGACTACATCTGTTGTACTACTATCGCCAATGCACGCGACGAGCTGCTCGTTTTTTCCGATCAACGACGGGTCTATCGGACACAGGGGTATAAACTGCCGTCGATGAAGCGCGATGCCACTGGAAAAAATCTGCGTACCCTGATCGCCCTCGAACAGGACGAGGTGGTACGGGCCATCCTGCCTGTCCCAAGCTTCTCCGAGGTAGGGGATCGGTTCTGCCTGATGGCAACTGCGAATGGCATCATCAACCGGAACCGGCTTTCTGATTACGCTAATGCTCACACCAATGGGATCATCGCGCTAAACGCCGATGAAGACGACCGTCTAGTGGACGTTAACGCCACTGGTGGGGATGGCGAAGTGATCATTGTTACACATGGCGGGAAGGCGATCCGCTTCCGCGAAGAGGATGTGCGGCTTACCAAGCGCCCCTCGCGTGGCGTGATCGGAATCCGCCTTGAAGAGGGGGATCGAGTGATCGGGATGGTGGGGATTGATCGGGAGATCACCATGGAAAAGAAACTCCTGATGGTGACAGAGCTTGGTTACGGGAAGCGTGTTTCATTGGTCGATTTTCCGCTGCAAAGACGTGGCGGAAAGGGTGTCTTGGGAATCAAGCTTGATCGGGACTCGGGTCCCCTCGTCTTAATCGGCATTGTCTCCGATCAGAACGAGATCATAATCATCACCGAACAAAAGGTGATGCGGATCCTCGCCGGGGAGATCAACACCTACGGCCGTTATGCACGCGGTGTCCGCTTGATCCAGCTTGAGGAAGGCGACCGCATCGTCTCTGTGGTGAGGACGTAGGGGATCGACGATGGGGTCGATCGAAGCGATACTTAAAAGGATCGAGGCGGGGACCGCGGATCTTATCCCGCGTGAGAAACTGATCGCAAAACTTAACCACTCTTTAGAAACAGGGAAACCCTTGAGGGTGAAACTTGGGATTGATCCCTCAGCCCCGCACCTTACGCTCGGTCATTCTATTCCATTACGTAAAATGCGCCTGTTCCAGGACCTTGGACACACAGGTGTGCTGGTGGTGGGGGATTTTACGAGGCGAATCGGCGACCCGTCTGGCTGCTTGTCCGCACGCGGCTTGATGACACAGGAGGAGATTCGCCAGAACATGGAGACCTACAAGGAGCAAGCATTCAAGATCCTCAACCCGGAGAGGACCGAAGTTCGCTATAACTCGGAGTGGCTCGGGTTGCTCACCTTCGCCGACGTGATTGAACTTGCTTCTAAATACACCGTCGCCCGGATGCTTGAGCGGGACGACTTTGCCAAGCGGTTCGCTGAGAATCGGCCGATAAGCGTCCTTGAGTTTCTCTACCCACTTGCCCAGGCGTATGACTCAGTGGCGGTCAAAGCGGACATCGAGCTTGGCGGGAACGATCAGCGGTTTAACCTATTGATCGGTCGCGATATTCAGCGAGAGTACGGCCAGGAACCGCAGGTGATCATTACCGTTCCGTTGCTGATTGGGACGGATGGAGTGCGCAGCATGAGCCAGAGTGTAGGGAACTACGTGGGTATCAACGAGCCACCCCGTGAGATGTTCGGGAAGCTGATGGCAATCCCCGACAGCCTAATCCACGATTACTTCTTCTACCTGACCGACGTCCCTTACGAAGAAGTGAAGAATCTTCCTCCGCGTGATGCCAAGCGCCAGCTAGCTGGGGAGATCATCACCATGTACCATGGCAAGGAGGCGGCCGACGCTGCGCGTGAGGAGTTCGACCGGGTGCATATCCGTCGTGAGCGGCCGAGCGAGGTCTCTCAGGTGACGATCGACCGCTCGCTTGTTAAAGATGATGGCACCATCTGGGTGATCGACCTGTTGCAGGCCTCGGGCCTGGTCAAGAGTCGCGGTGAGGCCAAGCGGGTGATCTCCCAGGGCGGAGTGAGGATAAACGACGAACGGGTTTCCTCTATCGACCTTGATCTTCCTTTTGATCCCCCTATCCTGGTTCAGGTGGGGAAGCGATCCTTTGCCGAAGCGGTGTGAGGAAGAAGCCATCAGCCCTCAGCAGTTAGCCCTCAGCACAATCAGTTTCAGCGGCCAGCCGTCAGCATTTCAGCCGTTAGCGGAGCGGTTTGCTTTTGCTGACAGCTGAAATGCTGATCGCTGACGGCTCTTTGTATGTCGCGGTCTTCTTGATGATCTGTCGTGGGCACTTCTCAATCGCCGCGTGCGCGGGTAGACACTTCTCAGGGTCGAAGTGAGGGAGGTCTTTTGTCTCGTCCCACGTTACCTCTCCATTTTGCGAGACCTTAACGCATATCTTGCAGTGAATACATCCATCCGGGCATCGTTTCCTTCCGGGGATATCGCGCGCTGCCTGGTAGTTACACCCTAGGTACTGCGGCATATTCGCCGGGACGAGTTCGGTGAGTCCCTGTGAGCAGGCCTCCACACACAGCCCGCAGCCGATGCACGTCTCCCAGTCGACGACGGCGACCTTCCTCTCCGGGTTGATTGAGATCGCGCCGGTCGGGCAGACTGCGACGCAGTCCCCGAGTCCGAGGCAGGCATAAGGGCACTCCTTGAACCCAGAAGCGAGCTGCGACGCCGCCTTACAGGTCTCGATCCCCCTATAATCCGCGAGTGTCTCCGACTGCCCGGTGCAGTGGACGACCGCCTTCTTGCCGATCTTTGCCTCGGACTTAAGCCCCAGATACGTCTCCAGCTTCTTCATCCCTTCCTTGTCCTGGGCGAGGGTCGGACAGGGCGTCTTTGCAAACACCTGCTTATCCTTCGTCACCGCCTGAGCGTAGGCGAAGCAGCCAGGATGACCGCAGGCCCCGCAGTCGGCTCCTGGCAGGAACTCCTTGATCCTCACCGTCTCCCCGAGCGATTCATCCTCCTTTGGGAGGAACTTGCTCGCGAGGAAGATCAACAGGCCCGCGATGAACCCGATGAGTGACAGGAGGATGATTGTGATCGTTGTCTGCATCATACCATCCCGTTGAACGCGAGGAAGGAGAGGCCGAGGAGCATCGCGGTGATGAACGCGATCGGTGTTCCTTTAAACGCCTTGGGGGGATCCGCAAGGCCCAACCGCTCCCGGATTCCAGACATAATGATAAGGACCAGCGTGAACCCAGCGCCTGCTCCTAATGCTGCCGTGAGAGATTCCAGGAAGCTGTAGGTCTGATCGATGTTGATGAACGTGATCCCTAGAACGGCACAGTTTGTCGTGATGAGGGGAAGGTAGATCCCAAAGGCATTGTACAGGGTGAGGTTGGTCCGTTTGATCGCCATCTCGATGATCTGCACGAGGGAGGCGATGACCAAGATGAAGATCACCGTCCGCATGAACTCTACCCCGTAGGGGGCGAGAAGGAGGTGGTAGACCGGCCAGGTGACACCCGAGGCGACGAGCATCACCAGGAGGACCGCAATCCCCATACTGAACGCACTCGACAGTTTCTTGGAAACCCCAAAGAAGGGGCACAGTCCGAGGAATTTGACAAGGACCATGTTGTTCACCAGCGCCATGCCGAGGAAGATCGCAAGTAGGTTACTCACCCTTGCTCACCCCCATCCATCGAAAGAGCGCGAGGAGCGTTCCGATGACGAAGAATGCCCCCATTGGCAACATGAAGATCGACACGGGATTGTCGCTCAGTCCGGGGATGGTAAAGAGCGAACGGCCGAAGAGGTCGAGCTCCCCTGTCCCCAGAAGCTGTCGGATGAAGGAGATCACGAATATCGCCAGCCCGAAGCCGACACTCATCCCCAGAGCGTCTGCGATCGAATCGGAGACCCCATTCTTGCTCGCGAACGCCTCCGCCCGCCCGAGAATGATGCAGTTCACCACGATCAACGGGATGTACATCCCCAAGGACTTACTCAACGCCGGGACGAATCCCTGCAGCATCAGATCGACGATCGTCACCAGCGAGGCGATGATGACAATGAAGACCGGGATCCTGACGCGATCCGGCACGTAGTTTCGCAAGAGCGAGATGATGATATTAGAGACAAGCAGCACGAAGAGGAACGCGGCAGTCATCCCCACGGCGTTATCCAGGGATGTGCTGACCGCGAGGGTCGGGCACAGCCCGAGAAGAAGGATGAACGTCGGGTTCGAACGGATGATCCCCTTGACGAAGTTCTTTCCAAAGGAGTGCATCAGCCTCTCCCCCCTTCCTTATTCAAGGTTTCAAGCTTCTTCAAGATTGCTTCCTTCACCGCATTGACCACCGCCGAGGAGCTGGTGGTGGCGCCGGTGATGGCATCGATCTTCCCGCCGTTATGTGCTAGTACGACCTGCTCTGCGCTTAGTCCCTGGAACTGATCGAGGAAGAAAGGCTCCGTGATCTTCGCCCCTAACCCAGGGGTCTCCTGTTGCGAGATGATCTTGATCCCGCGTAGGGTCGCATCCGGCTCCAGCCCGATCAGGATATCGATCGTGCCGCCGTAGCCGGTCGCCGTCGCCATGAACGCGTGCCCAAGCGATTCTCCCCCGGTAAGCGGGGTGTATAGGCCACTTTCCTCATCGAGGGTGAAATCCTCCATCTCTGGGAACAGGGTTGCGAGCATCTCTGAGATCGCCTCCTTCTTGGCGATTGCGATCTTGTCCTTGGTGATCCCATTAGTCAGGGTGAGGGCGACGACAGAGACGACCACAATGAGGGTCAAGAAGATAACCGGGAAGAAGTCGTTCGTCTTCTTGGTCATGAGGCCGCCTCCTTGTTTCTGCTTTTCACGTATCCGTAGGGCTTTGGACGGACGTAACGGTCGATCAATGGGGTAAACGCGTTCATCAGCAGAATCGAGTAGGCAACCCCTTCGGGCATGCTCCCAAGCTTCCGGATCAACACCACCAGGATTCCAGCGCCTACGGAGAAGATGATCTTCCCCCGCGTCGTGAGTGGGCTGGTCACGTAGTCGGTGGCCATGAAGACTGCCCCCAACATCAGCCCCCCGGCGAGGATCTGGAAGAGCGGGTCCTGGCCGAGCAAAAAGCTCAGAAGGGCGACCGTGCCGATATAGAAGACCGGAACCTGCCACTTGATCAAGCCGAACGCGAGGAGGATCACCCCTCCGATCAGGATGAGGAGCGCGGAGGTCTCCCCGGCGCTTCCAGCGACGTTCCCAAAGAAGAGGGCCTTGTACAATTCCACATTGCTGAGCGTCGTGGTGAACCCTTCCCCGAGCGGGGTCGCTGCCGTTACCCCGTCGGCTAGCAGGGAGTGGACAGGAGCGATCCACCGGGTGAGGGCACCGGCGAACGAGACGGTGATGAACGCTCGTCCGGCGAGCGCCGGGTTGAAGATGTTGTGCCCCAGCCCGCCGAATGCCTCTTTAGCGATGGCAATGCAGAATATGGAGCCGACTACCACGATCCACAGGGGCGTACGCGGCGGCATCACCAGAACGAACAGGATCCCGGTAATGATCGCGCTCCCGTCCATGTGAAACGATTGCCTCCGCATCCATTTCGCGACGTACTCGGTGAGGATCGCGCAGAGGATCGCGGTCGCGAGCATGAGGAGGACGTATAACCCGAAGAAGTAGACCGCCCCCGCCGTGGGGAAGAGAAGCGCGAGGATCACGATATACATGTCCCGCTTGATTGACGCCCCCCCGCGCAGGTGTGGAGCCGACGAGAGGACGAGCCTTTTCGCGTTGTCCATCACCTCACCCCCGCCTTACGTAGCTCAGCCTTCCCTGTTTTTATGTAGGAGACGATGGGGATGTTGGCTGGACAGTCATAGGCGCACGCCCCGCACTCCACACAGTCAGCGATATGATAGTTGGCCAAGCTCTCGTAGTCCTCCTTCTTGACGAGGTTCACGAACTGGAGCGGCATCAGCCCCATCGGGCAACTCTCGATACAACGGCCGCAACGGATGCAGCTGTATTCCTCACGGATGTCGCTCCTCTTCACGAGAACGCAGTTGGTCCCCTTGAGGATCGGGGTGTCGTCGCGGCTTTGCGCGATTCCCATCATCGGGCCGCCGAAGATCACCTCGTCGGCACTCGGATCGGCGCCCCCGCACTGTTCGATCAACGAGGAGGCTGCCGTACCGAAGCGGACGAGGAGGTTCTTCGGAGTGCCGACCAGGCCGGTCACGGTCACCACGCGTTCCACTAACGGCTTACCCAGAGCCACTGCATCGTACACCGCGGCGAGGGTGGCAACGTTTTGAATGAGGGTTCCCACATCCATGGGGAGTCCCCCCTCGGGTACCTCCACCTTGAGGATCGACTTGACGAGCGTCTTCTCCGCCCCCATCGGGTACTTTGCAGGGACCGCCACAACCTCCACCTCTCCGGGGAGGGAGCCCTCGGCCACGCCTTGCCGCATCCGGGCGATCGCCTCAGGCTTGTTCTCCTCGATCGCGATGTACGCTCGCTTGACGGAGAGAACCTGCATCACGATCTTCAAGCCCGTCAGGATGCGATCCGTTTCCTCCAGCATCAGCCGATCGTCGGCGGTGATGTACGGTTCGCACTCCGCCCCGTTGAGGATGATGCTTTTGATCGACTTCTCCGGAGGGGGCGAAAGCTTCACGTGGGTGGGGAACGTCGCGCCTCCCATCCCCACGATCCCCGCCTCCTTGATCCGAGTGAGGATATCTTCCTTTGACAGTGTCTCCGAATCGGCGGGTGTGAGCTCGATCCATTCATTCTTTCCCTCAGATTCGATGATCACCCCGGGTACCGGTTGCCCGGTGACCGGGCTCGCCACCGTGGCGAGCTGTTTCACCGTGCCCGAGATCGTGGCGTGGATCGGCACGGAGACGAACCCGTCGGCCTCAGCAATTTTCTGCCCTACTTTGACCTCGTCCCCCCGCTTCACGATGGCTTTTGCCGGGGCACCTATGTGCTGCTGCAAAGGGAGGATCACTGACTTTGGTAACGGAGCCCGCTCGATTGCATGCCCCGCAGCGAGCTTTTGTGATGGGGGATGCACCCCAGCAGGGCTCTTCAATCCCAATAACTCGACTACACGCGTGTTCATAAACCACCCTTCTCAAACAGCTGCAAACCGTCTGACCTATAAAGTCGTTTTGGTTCGTCGTAACCAACGATCAAGGCTTCTACTCCTTCAAGCGAGTTTACAAGGTCGATCCCTTCGATCGGTCCTAGTACGAACACGGCGGTGGCCAACGCGTCTGCCTGCATACATGTGGGAGCGATCACACTGGCGCTGGACGAGGCGTGCGAGGAGTAACCTGTCTTCGGGTCCATGATGTGGCCAACGCTGGCCTGTTCATCGAAGTACCTCTCATAATTGCCCGAGGTGGCGAGGCCGCCATCTCTTAAAAAGAAGCGAGTGAGATAGTCCTTGGGATCCTTCGGGTTACGTAGCTCGATTACCCAGGCCTCGTTGTTTGGCTTGCCGCCCAGTACTCCAATATCCCCACCCGCGTCTATCAGGGCATGCACTACCCCAGCATTGCGCAGAGCTTCTAGCCCTTGATCGACGGCATACCCCTTCGCTAGTCCTCCTAAGGTGACCTTAGTTCTGGGAGCTAGGACGATCGAGGGGGGAGGATCTGGTGCAAGGGTTACCTTGTCCGATCCAACAACGGTAAGTGTCTGCGATATCCTTTCCTGCTGTTCAGCCGGTTCCAGTTCCCAGAACTGTTTTTCCGCACCCTCCTCATAGTCCCACAGTTCAAGAAGCGGCTCTACAGTGATGTCAAACGCACCCTTGCTGATCTTGTAGTAGTATTTGGCAGCATCGATGATCTCGATCAGTTCGGGGGAGGGATCATCCAACCGGCCTTGTTCATTCAGCATGTATGCTTCTGCGTTTTCATCATAGATCGAAGCGATCTCTTCAATCTTCGTCATACGGGCAAAAGCGGCTTCTATCGCGCGTTCTGCTCTTGTTTTCTCTCGATTGTAGACTGTGATAGTGACCCATGTAGCCATCATCTCGCGACGATCCTGAAATGGGAGCATTGGGGGGGGGAAGAAGGCACGGTTGATAGTGAACAGTGCGACTAACGCGACGATAAGCGCCAATGGCAGCAACTTGTTCGCCCGCTGGCGCTTTCCGGTATCTTTGCTCGACGGCACCTATTTCCCCCTTGGAGGTGAACTTATAGCTAGCAACAAATTATAGCGATCGTTGAGATGTGCAACAACGTAGCCAAGTGCAGTCGTTAATTCAGGTGATGTTTCCTGTATGCGAAACCAATGAGCGACGAAACGAAATGGGCAGATTTGAGGCTGGGCCTCTAGTCGGCGGTGGCGCACTTTAAGACATCGATGAGTATAGTTCCGCTGTAGATGGGATATCGTTGTGAGATTGATAAGGGGAACACTTCCTCCAGGTGATAAATCCCGCCGGCGTGAACGAATTGACGAAAGTTGTGATAGTGCTTGCTCAGCCGTTCGATGAAGGTGATCAAACCCCATACGAGACGAGCTCCGCTCGTTTCTGGGGGCGCGTACTCTGCTATGATCAGTGTCCCTTTTGGGCGAAGGACCCGTCTTGCCTCGTGCAACATCCGCACGCGTTCACTTTCCGGGTGTTCATGAAGAGCCAGGAGCAGAAGGACGCAATCGAATGATTCGTCGGTGAAAGGGAGATCAAGCGCCGACCCGTGCACGTAACGGACGGTGGGCGGACTGCGTCGAGCTGCAGTAGCGATCATCGCCCTAGAGAGGTCGAGGCCGACTGTGTTGATCCCCGCTCTATCGAGGAGTAGACATTGAGCGCCGGTTGCCGAGGCGATGTCGAGTACGTCTTGGCACTTGAGGCGTTGGCAGATCTTGGCTACCTGAGTGTGAACCGGCACAAGTAGAGGATCGATCAGCCGCGTGTATATTCGAGTAGTAAGCTGTCCATACGTACTTCCTTTACCCATCTTCAAAGGCGATCTTCGGCGAAGGCAAAAGAGAATACAAGAGATACTTCTTCCAAGTTGGGGGCATAAAAGCTTGATGGCCGCGGAGCATCACTGAGAGGGGCGCTGCCCTAATATGCAAAATGGTCAGGAATTCAGGCATTAAAGTCAAACAGTGTAGTAACTAGCTTTTGGACGGCGGGAAGAGACTCTTAAGTAAGAATTGCTGCAAGTCGTCTAGCTTCTCCAGTGCCGAGGCAATGCGAATGCGGTGGTGGATTGGGAAGGGATCTGGGTGCTTACCGACGATCTTGGTCAGGTCAATTGTGGGGGCTGGATCGTTTTTTCGTTCCTCCTCTTTCAAGGATACGTAGTTCAACGCCTTCCTTGCTTTGAAGATCTCGGCGATTCCCTCCTCGGTAATATTGACCGCCTCGGCGAGCTCGCTCAAGCTCGGCAACTGTCCGGTTTTCTGTAACAGCCGCTCTTCGGCCGTTTCCATCTGCCGGTTTAAGTCCTGTAACCAGCGCGGAAACTCCAAGGGCTTGAGCCGGTCACGGATGTGCTGGCGGATCTCCCCCTTGATTAGGTTTTTGGCATAGTTGTGAAAGCTCTTTCCGTGGGAGAGGTCGAAATTGTAAACGGCGTTTAATAGACCAAGGTAGCCAGCATGAAACAGCTCTTCTTGGGGGAACCCGCTTTGTGGAAAAGATTCCTCAACTACCTCGTCCATCAAGTGTGTGGTCCGTCGGAGGATGTGCTCGCGAATCGCGTCCGTCTCGGTACTGGTGGTGGAGAGAAGATTCAACAACTCTTCCAGATCAAGCTTGGAGAACCTTTCCTCCGCCGTGCTCATTGAACTCTAGAACGCTAATTCGAAACCGAAGGAGACCTCGATGATCCCCCCGAAATCGAATGCTGCCAAGGTGTATAAGGTAACCCCAGAGAATCTAACCTGCGCCTTGATCCACTCCCCGGAAAAGCCTGTCCTATCAAAGGCGGTCAGGCTGGTGAAGGCGACCGGCTCGATCTCAGCTTCGATTGCAAGAAGCTGGCGCTCGAAGAGGAAGGTCCCATCGAAGTCGGTCTCAGAGGTTACGAGTACACCGAACACCTCAAACGAGACGGCGAATCTCTGGCCGGAGAAGACGATCGGGAGCACCGAGGGCGTCTGGGGGGCAGTAAAGCTTGTCCAGGAAGTGAACTGAACCCCACAAATCTCTAGGTCCAAGATGAAGTCAAGCCCACTGATGGAAAAGCTGTTGTCAAAGGTCATTGCAGTGAGGAAGGAAAGACTTGGCTCCTCGAACTGGTAGCCAAACTCGAAGACTTCCTTAGCAAATCCGGTCCAATCAAGCCACGTACTGCTGCTTGAAAGCAGGCCACAATAGTCGACTTCTAGTCGGACGAGCTCCTCCTCAAAGTAGAATCCAGGAACAATCGT
>JAUWYG010000053.1 GCA_030615945.1 Candidatus Bipolaricaulota bacterium
GGGCACGTCATCGGCGTGGACATGACGGCCGAGATGGTTGAAAAGGCAAGAGAAAATGCCAGGCAGGGCAATTACCACAACATCGAATTCAGATTGGGAGAGATCGAGAACCTGCCGGTTGCGGACAATTCCGTTGACGTGGTGATATCGAATTGCGTCATTAATCTCTCGCCCGACAAAGCGAGGGTCTTTAAGGAGGCCTACCGAGCGTTGAGGCCAGGAGGACGATTGCTTGTTTCGGACATCGTCTTGCTGAAAGCCTTGCCCGACGCGGTCAGAAGTTCGGTCGAGGCGTACGTCGGTTGCATTGCCGGAGCGGCGATGAAACAGGACTACCTGGCGTCAATAGAGAATGCAGGGTTTCAACAGGTGGAGGTTCTAAGCGAGGTGTCCGCCAAGGCAGCCTTCTCCGGTGCCGTTGTGGACGAAGAGGCAAAGACAACTGGGATCTCATCAAACACCCTAGAAGAGGTTGCACAAACTGTAGAAAGCATCAGTGTACGAGCGATCAAGCCAACGGATGCTGGCTAGAAAAGAGGCAACGATGCGAGAGTATTATTTGGAGTTGGCCAAGATCCACCAGGCACAGTTGCTTAACATCGCAGAGAAAAGGCGGTTGCTCAAAAAGGCCACGAGCGGGGAGATTTCAAGGAACGGTGCTTGGGCGCAACTCTTTGCCAAACTCAGTGAAATCTTGAGCGGTAGCGGCCTGAAACGAAAGAAAAGGGGAGCCCGAAGAAAGGCGTTAGGGGAAAGGCCGATCGCAGAAGTTTTCGAATGCGCGCGGCAGGATGACGGGGAGGGCCGGCTTGGTTCCGAAAGTGCAAGCTTCGAATACAGCAATAAGACCATACAATGCTCGTGCACGGGATAGTGCCAACTTGGATACTGCCGCACGTGAGACTGCCGTGTGACAGCTACTCCGCGCATAAGACGACTTCCCGGCTTGTCAGCGAGTTCAAAAGTAGTCCCCTAGGGGGTACTAGTCTTCTCTGTACCAAGACCTCTCAAAGTTCAAAAGCAGTCCAATAAGGGGTAAGACAAAGATACGCATTCGAGGCACGGCTCTTGAGTGCCTCTTAACAGCTTTTCGTTTCCGTACAACGCGCAACTAAGATTGTGGGCTAACTGAACCTACAGCACGGCAAGGTAGCGCTCGAGTTCATAACGGTGGACCTGGGAGCGGTAGGCATCCCATTCGATTCTCTTGTTCTGGATAAATTTCTCGAAGATGTGATCGCCCAACGCTCGGCGGACAAGCGCGCTTTTCTCCATGTACGCGATTGCTTCGTTGAGGCTCCCCGGAAGCGCTTCGATACCCAGCTCATCCCGCTCCTTCGGACTCATGGCGTAAACATCCCGCTCCATGGGATCCGCAAGCGAGTAACCGTGTTCAATCCCCTCAAGGCCCGCGTGAAGCATCACTGCAAAAGCAAGGTAGGGATTACACGCCGGATCCGGCGCCCGGAACTCGATACGGGTGTCAGTTTCCTTGCCGGGCTTGTACATGGGGATGCGGACCATGTTGCTGCGGTTCCGAATCGCCCAGGTGATGTAGACAGGAGCCTCGTAACCGGGGACGAGTCGCTTGTAGGAGTTGACCCATTGAGCGCAGACCCCGATGATCTCCTTGGCGTGTTTCATGATCCCAGCGATGTACCCCCTGGCAATAGAGGAGAGATATAGAGGGTCTTCAGGATCAAAGAAGGCGTTGCCACCATCTTGGCGAGCGAGGGATTGGTGGGTGTGCATTCCTGAGCCGTTTTGACCGAAGAGAGGCTTAGGCATAAACGTGGCATGGATCCCATGGCGCCGTGCAACCTCCTTGACAACGTATCGGCAGGTCATGAGGTTGTCGGCCATTCTAAGAGCCCCACAGAAGCAAAGATCGATCTCCTCTTGGCTCGGCGCCACCTCGTGATGGGTGGCCTCCACACCGATTCCCATCCCTTCGAGGGCAAGTACGGTCTCTCTTCGTATCTCTGAGCCAAGGTCTGGTGGCATCAAGTCGAAATACCCGGCCGAATCCAAGGTTTCAGGAGAAGAATCGGAGCGAAGGTAGAAGTACTCCACTTCCGGTCCCACATCCATTGTAAAGCCCTCTTCTTCCGCTCGGGCCAAGGCTCGCTTGAGAGCCCAGCGTGGATCCCCGTTGTACGGACTCCCGTCTGGCTTGACCACGTCGCAGATCAGACGAGCAACACTCCCCCAAGGAAGGATGGCAAAGGTGTCAGGATCGGGCTTGACGATCATGTCGCTTTCATCAATACGCGCAAACCCATGGATAGAGGAACCGTCAAAGCCGATCCCCTCGTCCAACGCTTCCCGCAGTTCTGCCGTTGGAATCTCCACGCTCTTCAGATTGCCTAGAAGATCGCTAAACCAGAGCTGGACGAAACGTATCCCTTTTTCTTGAGTCTCCTGGCAGACCTTCTCGCTCGCGTTTTCCTCCACCGCAACCTCCTTTTAGAAACCGTCAGTGGATTTTATCCACTTGTTTGGCACAATCCACCCTCTCCCGACCCAACATTACGAGGTGCTGAGCTCTGGCGTACCAGATCCCCACTGTACTTATAGTAGAAGCAGCCGATTCAAAAAGCTTTCCCCAAAAGGGCGGCCCGTGAAGGCCGCCCTCATGCTCAAGTTCAACTCCCAAGTGCAACTGTCAAGGTTGTCTTCGTGTTGAAGAATACTTCGTACGGGGTTCGGAAGCCAAGGGTCTTCCTCGGCCGGTGATTGAGTCGGTGCACCGTCCTTCATCTTTCTGGGGTCTCTCACCTACAAGAAGAGCCTCCAGCGTTTCAGCCTTCGGTCGCTCAGAAGTCCCAAACTCGTCTATTAAGGGTGGTCGAAGCGATGTCTGCTCACTCGATACGTAGGGGATATGCTGGTTCTCCCTTAACTGGAAGTTTGAACGATCATGGGACCTAGCCCATTGTGCAGCTACTCCAATAGACACATCTCTTCGACGTGACTACAAAAATGAAATAAATCAAGGCAATATGCCAAAGCAAAAGGGAAGACCCTCGTCTCCCCCTTCGCCTGGAAGCACCGGGCGGTGCTGACTGTCTAGAAAATATGATGGACAATCGGCATACTTGCTGCCATGACATGAGTTAAACTTTTTATGGACTTCGCGCACCTGTGTCGAGGCATTTATGCAATTAAAGGTATCATTACTTCTTCTCTTTTAAGTACCGGTCGATCGCTGCGGCGGCGCGTTTACCTGCCCCCATTGCCTCAATCACTGTGGCAGCACCAGTGACGATGTCTCCGCCGGCGAAGATCCCTTCTTTGCTCGTCTGACCGGTTTTCGGATCGGCGACTATGTTCCCGTGCTGACTCAATTTAAGCCCCTTCGTTGTTCTTGGGACTAATGGATGCGGTCCATTACCGATGGCAACCACGACCGTATCGGCCTTTATGGTGAACTCGGAGCCGGAGATGGGAACCGGCCGACGCCGTCCGGACTCATCCGGTTCACCGAGCTCCATCCGGATGCACTCCGCCCCGGCCACCGCTCCGTCCTTCCCTATGAACCGGATCGGATTGGTGAGGAGTTGAAACTTTATTCCTTCCTCCTTAGCATGCTCCACCTCCTCTCTACGCGCGGGGAGCTCCTGCTCGCTTCTTCGGTAGACGATGATCGACTCCTTTGCCCCCAACCGGAGCGCGGTGCGGGCGGAGTCCATAGCCACGTTCCCTCCACCGACCGTGATCACACACTTGCCGACCTTGATCGGGGTGTCATACTCTGGGAAGCGGAAGGCGCGCATCAGGTTGGTGCGCGTGAGGAATTCGTTCGCCGAGTAGACACCGTTCAGGTTCTCGCCTGGAACACCGAGGAAGCGCGGAAGCCCAGCGCCGGTTCCGATGAAAACGGCGTTGTATCCGTTCTCAAGAAGCTCGTCGACGGTGTAGATCTGGCCGATGACCTTGTTCACCTCGATCTTCACCCCCATCTCCTCCAGAGCGGAGATCTCACGTTTGACGACCTCCTTGGGAAGACGAAACTCAGGGATCCCGTACATCAGTACCCCGCCGGCCACGTGCAAAAGCTCAAAGATGGTGACCTCGTGGCCAAGCTTACGCAGGTCGCCAGCCGCGGTGAGGCCGGCCGGGCCAGCCCCGATCACTGCTACGCGATAACCGGTTTCCTTGCCAACTTCCGGGCAGTATCGCTCATGTTCCGCTTCCCAATCGGCGCAGAACCGCTCTAGCTTCCCGATTGCCACCGGCTCTAACCGCTTGCCCAGGGTGCACACCACCTGACACTGGTTCTCCTGCGGGCATACCCGGCCACAGACCGCAGGCAGAGTATTTTCTTCTTTGATCGTGGCAATCGCCTCGGCAAAGCGGCGGTTCTTGATATGGTCGATGAAACGAGGAATGTCGATTTGCACCGGGCAGCCCTCGCCGCACGGCGCGTTTGGACACTGCAGACAGCGCTCGGCCTCGAGGATCGCCTCCTCTTCAGTGTACCCAAGCGGAACCTCATCAAAATTGTGAATCCGAATGTCGGAATCCTGCTGACGCATGGGGACCTGTTTCTCCCGACTCATCGATCCTCCCTTTGTTCCTTTTCTTTCTCCGCAGCTAGGTACCGATCGAGGGCACAGCGCTCCTCCTCGTGGTAGAAGCTCTGGCGCGACATCAACAGGTCAAAGTTCACCTTGTGAGCGTCAAACTCCGGGCCATCGACGCAGGCAAACTTCGCTTCGCCACCGACTTCGACCCGACACCCACCGCACATCCCGGTTCCGTCGATCATGATCGAGTTGAGACTGACAACGGTGGGAACGTCAAACTCGCGTGTGACCTCTGCGCAGACCTTCATCATGATCGCCGGACCGATCGCCCACACCCGATCGATCTTCCGCCTGGAAGAGAGGATCTCACGCAACGGATCGACGGTGAATCCCTTGCGGCCAGTCGAGCCATCATCTGTCATCACGTGCAGTTCATCGCAGATGGCATCCATCCGATCGATGTAAAACAGGAGATCCTTACTGCGGGCGCCGATGATGCCGATCACCGTGTTCCCCGCTTTTTTCAGCCCACGCGCGATCGGGTAAAGGGGAGCGATTCCCAGCCCTCCGCCGACGCAGATTACGGTCCCGTAGTTCTCGATCTCAGAAGGAACCCCGAGTGGACCAGCAAAATCGAGCACGCTCCCCCCTGCGTGGAAGTGGTCCCCCATCTCCCGTGTGCTCTTTCCCACTTCCTGCACAACGATAGTCACGCCGCCAGCCTGTGGATCGGCGTCGACAATCGTAAGAGGGATCCGCTCTCCCCTTTCGTGCAAGCGAAGAACGATGAACTGCCCGGGTTTGGCGGCCCGGGCAACTTCGGGAGCTTCGATGACGTACTCGCGGATCTGTGAGCTTAGAGTCATCTTACTTAGTATGGTGTACACTCCCAGAGCCCTCCTTACAAAAGATAATCGGCCTGCGACCGACTGAAGGAATTATCCGAACTATTCGCAAACGGTGCAACATCTGAAATCCATGCCGCGCGCGCGTACAATGAACGCGGAAGATGCGCTACTACATCGAAAGCGACGGGAAAGTGTTCTTGGTCAGCCGAGAGGGGACCCTCGATCTACCTCGAAAAGCAGAGGTCCCCTTTCCGCTACAGGAGATCGCCCCACTTGCCACGAGTACCCCTGTCATCTTCTGTACTCCGAAACTTGAGAAACACCCCCGTGAGTGGCTAGGGAAGGATGAGATCATCGGCCTCCCAGCCGTCTCTCCTCTGGTGCGGGGGGCGGTGCACGCCGGGATGCCGCGGGTAGTGGTCGAGGGAGTCTGTCTTAAAGGGAGTAACGTCCTTCTGGTAAAGGGAAGCCGTGGCCTGACTAAGGGACGATGGTCGCTACCCGGGGGGTTCCTCCGTTTTGGAGAGACACCACGTGAAGGCCTCCTACGCGAGCTGAGAGAAGAACTCGACGTTGAGGCGCAGATCACTGGGCTCCTCGATGTCAAAGCAAAGCTAGGAAAAAAAAGTCGCCTTCACTGGACTATGGTCTTCTACCGAATCTCCCTCTTCGGCGAGCCAGCCCCGAATCCCGACGAGATCATGGCAGCAGAATATTTTCCACTTCCTCGAGCACAGGAACTCCTGTTCGATGACCTCATGCGCGAGGTAATCGCATCTCACTTAGATGCCTTTAAAGCTACAGAAGGTCCATGCTGATCGAAAGTTCGATATCTTGACTCCACTCCAAGAAATAGGGTTCATGTCTAAATTGTATGCCCAGTGTCACACGCGCGTACTCGATAGGGGTCAATACCAAGTCAAGCGACAGGCTATGAATGTCGGTGGGGGTACCGTCCCACATCTGCCGTGAAAAGGAGTAGGACGAGAAGAGAGTGACCCTCTTGGCAATAAGATAATTATACCCCAGGGTGATCTCCAGTTCGTGAGTGCGAAGGATATCATACGATCCGGAAAGTGTAGAGAGGGCCCCCTGGACGAGGAACTGCGCCTGTGGAGTAGTGGTAAAGGCGTAGTTAAACGACACTGTACCCAAAAGGTCGTTCGGTTCGCCCAATGGATCCAAGAGTTCGTAGCCGATACCGACCTTGACGTCTCCTCCGCAATAGCGGACGTAGTTCTCGTCCTCGATGATTCTCGCTATCTCATAGATATCGAGTGCGTCGAGTTCCCCCACTCTGATGAACCCGGTCCCCTCTATGATCTCCTGAAGCACATCTAGCAGGTCAGCGAACGTCTCGTAAGTTGCGATACTGTCAATCTCGTACGCGATCGCCTCTAGGTCGAGATCGTCCAGATGCTTGGAGATGCTCCCCTTTTTCACTAGATAGGCGTCGATCTTCATCGCCTTAGCAAGGGGGGTGACATCGGTAAACCGGCCGTAACCGACCCCAAGCTTCACCTCCAGCCCTATCGTCTTATAGGAGGAGGCGCTCTTCCCGCTCGCCCCGGCAAAGCCAAAGTAGAGGACTTCGGGCGAGAAATAGCGCTTAAAGTTCCCTTCAGCCGTTGTCAAAAATGGGGAGAGGCTCGATACAGAGATCGTTATATCGCTCTTCGCGGCGATGTCGAACCCGAACTCAGGTGAGTCGAACAGGCGAGTATAGTCGACCTTCAATTGTCCGGTGTCGATATCATAGTCAGCAAACCCATAGGGATCGTTGTAGTAATGGTAAGAGAAGCTAATCGCTAAATCGAAGATATCCGTGCGGGGGGAGCGGTAGTTACAAAGGGGCATCGCCACTACCGTCGTGCCAAAAAGGAGCAAAACAAGACAAACAAGCAGCCACTGTTTCATGTGGATCACCTCGTCTAAAGAAAGTAGTATAACGATAAGGGGCTGACAACTGAATCCTTCCCTTGCTTGAGTGAGGGATGTCCGTTCCGACTCACCAGCCCTCGTCGCCTCTGCGCACGATTCCTTCCCCATACTGCGCGGAAAGCTCATCGAGGGTGCCCTCAAGGAATGTTTCCTCCTTATCGAATAAGGAGAGTTGACGCGCATTTGCCTCGCTCAAACGACCGACCCCCACCCCGAGGAGCCTCACCCCGCGGCCTTTGAGGGACACGCGGCGGCGAAAGAGATCGACGGCCAACCCTTCGATAATATGAGTGGAGTCAGTTCCCACTCCAACACTAACCTGACGAGTGATAGTCTGAAAGTCAGGGAAGCGGACCTTTATCCGCACCGTCTTTCCTTGAAGCTTCTCCTGACGCAGCTGCGCCGCAACCTCGCGGGCAAGACGCCGCAGGAGATTCTCGATCTTTGCCATCTCGCGGATGTCCTGGGGAAAGGTCACCTCGCGGGAGACCGACTTGGCCTCCCGGCTTGGCTGCACTGGGGTGTCATCCTCTCCGCGGGCAAGGCGGTAGAGGGTTCTCCCGGTCGCTCCGAACTCACCCACTAGAAGCTCAAGCGGTGCTTCTCGCAGATCGCGGATCCTCAAAAAGCCGCGACCACGCAGCCGCCGCTCGGTCACCTTCCCCACCCCCCAGATCATTCCCACCGGAAGGGGGTCGAGGAGTCCTTGCACCTGCTGCGGCTCGATCACCACCAGGCCATCTGGTTTATTGAGTTCGGAGGCAAGCTTGGCCAGGAACCGATTGCAAGCAAGGCCAACCGAACAGGTGAGCTTAGTCCTATCCCGTACGCGGCGTTTGATCTCCACGACGATCTCCTCCGCCGGGCCGAACACCCTCTCGCTTCCTGTCAGGTCGAGGAACGCCTCATCGAGTGAAATCGTCTCCACAAGAGGTGTGTAGGCATACAGGATCTCGCGCACCTGCGCGGAGATCTCCTGGTAGCGAGAGAAGCGCGGCGAAAGGTAAATCCCGTCCTGACAGAGCTTGCGCGCCTTGGCCATCGGCATCGCGCTCCCCACTCCATACTTGCGAGCCTCGTAGGAAGCAGTAGATACGACCCCGCGCGGCCCCAGCCCGCCAACAATCACCGGTCTCCCTCGATAGGTAGGATGGTCGAGCTGCTCCACCGCGGCAAAGAAGGCATCCATGTCCAGATGAGCGATCTTGCGAACAGGCTTAGCTCTCATCTTTTCCCTTGAGCCCGCCTGAGCCAGGCAATAGTCCCAGGCTGCGTAACGTCATTAATCACCCGATAGGCAGAAAACCCAAATCCAGGGCTGTGGTGAGGAGGGAATGTCGGGAAGCAAAGTCCGGCAAGCTCCTCCACAGCAAACGGTATCCCACCCTCCCTTGCCAGCTCGCCCGCAAGGGCCCACAATCGGTCGAAGCGTTTTTTCTCCCCGTTCTTAAGTGACTGTGAGACAAGAAAGGTAGTGAGCTTTCTAAGCTCCATTCCCCGCTTTTTGCACGGACGAAGGTGGAGCCGCGCCGTCTTTTCGGCAGGGTCGATCACCTGCAACGGATTTTCTCCGACCGTTCCCGTGGGGTCGATTCTTTCCCATTCTTGCTTCAAGTCTTCTTTAAAGCGCCGACGATCCCCTAAAAGGTGATCAATCCCAAATACCGCCTGATAGACCAGCTTCTGTAGATCTCCTGGATTCATCCGCGGGTGAAGTGCAACCTCGATCTTCACTATCTGTAAGAGAGTTCCTTTCTCATCCACGAAGGAGAGGATAGAATGGTGCAAGATGACGGTCAAGGTGCGAATTGCAATCACAGGGCGACCGGGGGTAGGAAAGACAACGGTGATCGAACGCGTCCTCGCTCGGATCCCCTTAAGCGCCGGAGGGATGTTGACCGAGGAGATTCGCAAGTGCGGCCATCGTGTCGGGTTCTACGTCATCGATATTGCCACTGGCAAAAACGGCGTTCTTGCCCATCTGCATCAAGGCAAAGGTCCCAAGATAGGCCGGTACACGGTCAACCTGCACGACCTTGAAGAAGTTGGAGTGGCGGCAATCCGTCGTGCCGTTCTGGAAAAAGATCTGATAGTAATCGATGAGATTGCGCCGATGGAACTATGCTCGCCCGCGTTTATCCAGGCGGTCGAGAAAGCGCTAGCAAGCTCAAGACACCTTTTGATCTCCACCCACGCTCACACTGACCACCCGCTGGTACACCGCGTTAATCAGGAGCTTGAGCTTTTCCGGGTTAAGCTTTCCACCCGCGATAATATGGCAGAGACGATCGTTGAAGCATTCAAA
>JAUWYG010000094.1 GCA_030615945.1 Candidatus Bipolaricaulota bacterium
CACCATGCTTGTTGCATGCAGAGTGAGAGAGCCCAAGAAGTAGGTCAGCGAATTCGCATCCTCCGCCAGCGGGAAGGTTGGACCTTAAAGGAGCTTTCCAACCGATGTGCGCTTTCCGTTAGCTTCCTCTCTCAGATAGAACGAGGCCTATCCTCTTTTTCTATCCCCTCCTTACGCTCTATCTGTCAAGCGTTGGATGTTTCACTTCCTGCCCTACTTGTAGTGTCGAACGGGCCTGGCCTGGCAGTCCTGGCGGATCCGAGACCCCCCGAAATCACCAAAGGTGACAATCGATCGTATATCAATCTGTCTGATACATCGATCAAATACCGCTTCCTGAGCGGAGGGTTCCCCAGCCGGCAGTTTGAGGTCCTGATCGGCGAGATGTCTTCTGGAAGTCACAATCCGCCCTGTTCTCACGAGGGAGAGGAATTCGGCTACATTCTGGAAGGACGCATCAAGCTGACGATCGGTGACGAGTCTTATGATCTTGGTTCCGGCGATAGCTATCACTTATTGGCAACAACGCGGCATGGCTGCAAGACAAGCGATGAAGAAGGCGCCAAGGTTCTTTGGGTTCAAACGGCGAAATATGCGAAATCGCTTAGTTTCCTTCGTGATGGGAGTTCCAACGCAGGGCGGCCAGGTTTCTCACAGATTAAGTCGTCCCAAAGCAACGGGGATGGGAACCAATCACATATCAATCTGTCTGATACATCGATTAAATACCGCTTCCTAAGTGGAGATTTCCCCGACAGGCAGTTTGAGATCCTCATCGGCGAGATGTCCGCCGGCTGTCGCAATCCCACCAGCCCTCACGAGGGAGAAGAGTTCGGTTACGTTCTAGAAGGTCGTGTCAGGCTAACGATTGGTGAAGAGTCGTATAACCTTGGCCCTGGCGATAGCTATCACTTGTTGTCAGCCACTCCCCATGTTTGTGAAGCAAATGACGAGGAAGGTGCCAAGGTGCTCTGGGCACGAACTGCAACATACCCCAAATTACGTATGGATATCAGAAGCGAGGACCCGAACAGGAGGGTGATAAGAAAGAGTGTAGTTGGATCTAAACAGTCAGTATAGCCGAAGGCGTCGGGAGGCGATAATGTATAGGCTGAGCACGGACGTAGGGGGCACGTTTACCGATGGTGTGCTGCTAGATGAAACCACCGGGAAGATTGAGGTAAGCAAGGTTTCCTCCACACCAGATAATCCTGCTATTGGCACGATCCAGGGCATCGAGAAATTCGACATCCCGCTAGACGAGGTCTCTTTCTTAGCTCACGGAACCACCGTGGTGATTAACGCATTAATTGAGGGGAAAGGCGCTAAGACCGCTCTGATTACCACAAAGGGGTTTCGAGATGTGTTGGAGATCGGACGTTCCAACCGTACGGAGATGTACGACGCCCTGTACAAGAAACCCACACCACTCGTTCCCCGGCACCTTAGGCTGGAGATCAATGAGAGGATTGGATCAGATGGGCTGATATTGGTCCCTCTTGCCATGGGAGAACTTCCCCAGATCCTTGAGTACATGCGCAAAGAGAAGGTTGCCTCCATCGCCGTATGCCTGCTCAACGCCTATGCTAATCCAGAACATGAGGAAGCAATCGGGAAGTTTTTGAGAGCACACTACCCAGAAGCGACCGTTTCGCTCTCACACCAGATCACCAGACGCTATTATGAATACGAGCGCACTAGCACGGCGACGCAGAATGCATATGTGATGCCTGTTGTGCAGAGGTATCTGGATAGCCTGGAAGAGGAACTCACCCAACGTCGCTTTCAGAGTACCCTGCAAATTATGCAATCCAACGGTGGTGTTATGGCCTCCCCCGTTGCACGCGACATGCCGATCACGATGGTCGAATCCGGACCCGTAGGTGGTGCCATTGGAGCCGCACAGCTGGCCAGGATAATCGGTTATGAGAATGTGATCTCCTACGATATGGGCGGGACGACAGCCAAAACTTCAATCATTAGAGGGGGGTTGCCAGACACGGCTGACCGGTACATGGTCGAGGGTCGACCTATACTGCTCCCCGTTGTGGATCTGCGGGAGATTGGAGCTGGCGGAGGAAGTATCGCTTGGATTGATGAGGCTGGAGCCATGCACGTTGGACCACAAAGCGCTGGAGCAGACCCTGGGCCAGCCTGCTACATGCGCGGCGGTGTAGAACCGACCGTTACCGATGCAAACCTCCAACTAGGAATCCTTAACCCGGACTACTTTCTCGGGGGAGAGATGGAGATTGCTCCCCAACTTGGAAGGGAAGCGATCCAGAAGGTGGCTGACCACTTTGAGCTTAGTATCGACGAAGCCGCACTAGGGATCATCAAGATCGTCGACACTAACATGTCGGGACTGCTGCAATCGATGACGGTCAAACGGGGGTACGACCCAAGGGAGTTCGCCATGGTCGCGTTCGGTGGAGCGGGACCTATTCACGCAACGGCGATTGCCAAGGAGCTAAGTATTCCGACGGTGATTGTCCCACCGTCTCCCGGGGTGTTCTCAGCGTGGGGAATGTTGATGGCAGACTTGCGGCATGACTTTGGCCAGACCTACATCGCACCAGTGGACACCACAAACGTGGACGAAATAAACGTGTTGTGCAGGACGTTGGAGGAACGCGTCAAGGAGCTTTTTGCCCGGGAGCACATCCCGGAATCAAGCATCGTGATATCTTATGAACTAGACCTACGATATGTCGGGCAAGAGCATACCCTGAGTGTTTCCGCCCCTTTCACGCTGCGCGAAGAGGACAAATCGGTTCTCAACGAACGTTTCGACGATCGCCATCTGCGCATATACGGACACAACGCCCCGGAAGAACCCAAGGAGATCGTCTCCCTCAAAGTTATCGGCATCGGCGAGGTCGCGAAACCCACTTTGGAGACCATCGCTAGTGGGTCAAAGAAACCTGGAGAAGAAGCTCGACTGGGAGAACGAAAGGTGTACGTGGGAAGTGGCAACTACCAGACGTTTAGTATCTATCGACGCGACAAGCTTCTCGCGGGAAATGTCTTCTCAGGACCGGTGATTATCGAAGAGGCTACAGCCACCACCGTTGTGGAGAAGAACCAAACCTGTTCCGTTGATCAGTATGGCAGCCTCATCATCTCTTTGAACAGGGAGGGGCAATGAAGATAGATCCGATAACGCTAGAGGTTATCCGCAATCGGTTGATCGCAGCCAGTCGTGATATCCGCAGGACTGTGGAGCGAGCAGCGTATAGCCCTGTGCTTTACGAGGTTGTTGACTTTAGCTGTGGGATCTTGGACAGTGACGCGAATCTTGTAGCCGAGACTCCGGGATTGCCTATTTTCCTTGCGAATCTAGGCTATGCTGTTGAGTCAACCTATAAAACGATCGGGCGCGACAATTTAAGGCCCGACGATGTCATCCTATGCAACGATCCCTACAATGGGGGCGGTACCCACTGTCCGGATATTGTCGTACTCTGTCCCGCGTTCTATGAAGGCGAGATCCGCGGGTGGGCGGCCTTCCGCGGCCATACGGTCGATATGGGGGGGATCTACCCAGGTGGGTGGTACAGCAACACGACCGAAGTGTTCCAAGAAGGATTTCGGCTGCCACCGATCAAGATCATGGTGGAAGGCAAGCCAAATGAAGACGTGTTCCGGTTGATCAGGGCTAATAGTCGTGTGCCTGATGCCGTGTTAGGGGACATTCGTGCTATGATTGCCGCGGTGCGAACGGGGAGCAAGCGCTTCTGCGAGGCCATCGATAAATACGGCCTTGGTGTAACCCTGGGGGCCCTTCAACAGCTTCTCGATCAAGGGGAGAGGATGTCACGAGCGGCCATCCGCCGCATTCCCAATGGAACTTATTCCGCAGAGGCTTTACTCGATGGCGATGGCAATGATGATGCGCCACTGGACGAAAAGCTACGACTGAAAGTCACTATAACCGTTGAAAACGAGGAGATGACTGTAGACTTCACAGGGACCGATCGTCAATGCCGTGGTCCGATGAACGTCCCTGAACCGTCGACCATCTCTTCCGCCCGCTACGGGTTCAAGATCATTACCACCTCTGATCTACCTAGCAATGAAGGGTTCTTCCGACCGCTTAAAATCATTATCCCGGAGGGCAGCCTGTTGAAGCCGCAATTCCCCGCTGCATGTGCGATGTGGCCGACGCCCACGACTACGATTCCGGATTTGATGCTGAAAGCACTAGCACCAGCGATACCGGATCGAGTGCGGGCGGGGCACTTCGGTGATTCCATGGCAAATTTCATCTACGGAACAGATCCTAGGACAAACAGGTACTACGTCTGTGCCGAAGGGGACGCAGGCGGCTATGGCGGGAAGCCCAATGACGATGGAGAGTGTGCGCTCTTCTCCATGGACTTGGGAGACACATACAACGTTCCGGCTGAAGTGGCTGAAGTACGGTATCCTTGGCGTGTCGAACGGTTCGAGCTACAGCAGGACTCCGGAGGTGCCGGCAAGTTCCGCGGAGGTCTGGGGGTGCGGCGGGATTACCGAATCATCGCCCATGAGGCCGGACTCACGGTAACAACGGATAGGGTGAAGTATACGCCACCATGGGGCCTGTTCGGTGGAAAGGATGGGAAACCGAGCATCACCGTGGTTTCTCGCAACGACGGTAGCGAAGAACGCTGGCGGAAGATCTCCAACCTCCCACTTGCCCCAGGTGAGGTGGTGAGCTTTCAAACGGGCGGTGGAGGGGGCTATGGCTACCCGCTAGAGCGAGAGCCTGAGAAGGTTCTCCTCGACGTGATAAATGGATACGTGTCCTCGGCAAAGGCCCAAGAGGAGTATGGCGTGGTCATCGATGAGACGAAGATGCGGGTGGATGGTCAAGCCACAGAAAAACTACGGAATAAAATGAGAAAAGATGGCTTCCCAAACCGTGAATGAGGGAGAACTGTGAGAACGGATCCGATAACGCTAGAGGTTATCCGTAATGGGCTGATCGCAGCCAGTCGTGATATCAGAAGGACTGTGGAACGGGCGGCGTATAGTCCCGTGCTCTACGAGGTCGTTGACTTTAGCTGTGGAATCTTCGATAGTGAGGCGAATACGATCGCTGAGACCCCGGGATTGCCCTCGTTTCTCGGGAGTTTGGGTTACGCTGTTAGATCGGCGTATAGTACAATTGGACGCGATAACCTGAGACCCGGCGATGTCATCCTGTGCAACGACCCCTACAATGGGGGCGGTACACACTGTCCGGATATCGTTGTACTCTGTCCCACTTTCTATGAAGGCGAAATCCGCGGGTGGGCGGCCTTTCGTGGCCACACGGTCGATATGGGGGGAATCTACCCCGGTGGATGGTACAGTAACACGACCGAAGTGTTCCAAGAAGGATTTCGGCTGCCACCGATCAAGATCATGGTTGAAGGCAAGCCGAATGAAGACGTGTTCCGATTGATCGGGGCCAATAGTCGGGTGCCCGATGCAGTCCTTGGGGACATTCGTGCGATGATCGCCGCGGTGCGAACGGGGAGCAAGCGCTTCTG